>NZ_JBHUAF010000642.1:0-2391 GCF_042789895.1 Kitasatospora sp. NPDC056783 | reverse complement strand
GACCAGATCCGGTCCGCGATCAAGAGTCCGCAGGTTAGGGCGCCTCTGGTCAGCGGCCTGTAAATCTGTCGCGCAAGCTACGCAGGTTCGAACCCTGCACCAGCCACAGGATAGAGAACAGCCCCCGATCTGCGGAAACGCGGATCGGGGGCTGTTTTGTTTGGTTCGGGCCGCCGGGTGGGGCGGTGTGGCGGGGGGTGGGCTCCGGGGGCACTTATTGCACATAGCTTGCAATTGCGGGGTGTGGGCAGCAGAGTGGGGGCCGGGGGTGGGAGTCCTTCGACAGAGCTGATCGTCTTCCCAGCCGGCGACCGCCGGGACAACGGCTCGCCCCACCCCCGCCAACAGCCATCGGACGGCGCCGGTTCCGGCGCCGGAGCAGCCGCGCGGGCGGCCGTGCCGGGGCGGCGTCAAGGGCGTGTCAAGGGCGCTCGCGGCGGCGTCAGGAACGCGTAGGGGCCGCCCGGGCGCCGGGGGCGCGGACCGCAGGATCGGGACCAACTACCGACTGCGGAGGTCCCGTCCGATGTCCAGCGCCACCACCATCCCGGCCGTCGAGGCCGAACCCGAGCCGCCGGACGCGGGGGCGGGTGACGAGCGGCACCGGCTCAGCGCGCTCGGCGGACTGGCCGCGCTCTCGCTGGACGCCATGGCCTCGGTGGCGTACGGGCCCGAGTCGGTCGTGCTGGTGCTGGCCGCCGCCGGGGCGTACGGGCTGGGCTTCACGCTGCCGGTCACCGCGGCGATCGCCGTCCTGCTGGCGGTGCTGGTCGCCTCCTACCGGCAGGTGATCGCGGCGTTCCCGGACGGCGGCGGCTCCTACGCGGTGGCCAAGGCGCACCTGGGCCGCCGGACCGCGCTGACCGCGGCCGCCTCACTGGTCATCGACTACGTCCTGAACGTCGCGGTCTCGGTCACCGCCGGCGTCGCCGCGCTCACCTCGGCCGTGCCGGGCCTGTACGGCGACCGGGTGTGGCTCTGCCTGGGCGTGCTGGCGCTGGTCACGGCGGTGAACCTGCGCGGGATCGCCGAGTCGGCGCGCTGGTTCATGGCGCCGACGGCCGTCTTCGTCCTCTCCGTCCTGACGATCGTCGTGGCCGGACTGTTCCGGGACGCCCCGGCCAGTACCGCGGCCGCCGCCGGTCACGCCTCGACGCTCGCCGAGAACGCCACCACCGTCGGCGCGCTGCTGCTGCTCAAGGCCTTCGCGGCCGGCTGCTCCGCGCTGACCGGGGTGGAGGCGGTGGCCAACGCCGTCCCCTCCTTCCGCACCCCCCGGGTCAGGCGCGCCCAGCACACCGAGGTCGCGCTCGGCGCGCTGCTCGGCGTGATGCTGGTCGGGCTGGCCGTGCTGATCGGCCGCTTCCACCTCCAGCCGGTCGAGGGCGTCACCGTGCTCGCCCAGCTCGCCGACGCCTCGCTCGGCCACGGCTTCGGCTTCTACGTCGTCCAGTTCGCCACCGTGCTGCTGCTCGGGCTGGCCGCCAACACCTCCTTCGGCGGGCTGCCGGTGCTGCTCGACCTGCTCGCCCGGGACAACCACCTCCCGCACCTGTTCGCGCTGCGCGCCGACCGGCAGGTGTACCGGTACGGCGTGCTGTTCCTGGCCGTGGTGTCGGCGGCGCTGCTGGTCGGCTCCGGCGGGGACGTCAACAGCCTGGTGCCGCTGTTCTCGATCGGCGTGTTCGTCGGCTTCACCGTCTGCCAGGTCGGCATGGTCCGGCACTGGTTCCGGCACCGTCCCGCCGGTTGGCGGTGGAGGGCCGCGCTGAACGGCTTCGGCGCGCTGCTCACCGGGGTCGCGGCGCTGGTCGTCACCGGCACCAAGTTCACCGAGGGCGCCTGGGGCATCGTGGTGGCCCTGCCGCTGCTGGTGCTGCTGTTCGAGGCGGTCCACCGTGGCTACGCGCGGATCGGCGAGCGGCTGGAGCTGGGCCGGGTGCCCGGCCCGGTGACCCGCCGGCGCAGCCTGGTGGTCGTCCCGGTGACCGCGATCACCCGGCTGACCAGGGACGGCCTGTCGGCGGCGCTCTCGCTCGGCGACGAGGTCATGGCCGTGACCGTGGTGCACGAGCCGGCCGCCGCCGAGGCGCTGCGCCGGGACTGGGAGCTGTGGCGGCCGGGCGTGCCGCTGGTGGAGATCCCGGACGGGCACCGCCGGCTGGGGCGGCCGATCGCCGAGTTCGTCAACGAGCTGGGGGCGGAGCACGCCTACGACCGGCTGACCGTGCTGATCCCCGAGGTGGAACCGGTCCACTGGTGGCAGCGCCCGCTCCAGAACCGGCGCGGCGCGGTGATCGACCGCGCTCTGCGCCGGCACACCGACGCGGTGGTCTGCCGGCTCCGGATGCGGATGTGACCAGGCGAAGGGGGAAGGGGAAGGGGAAGGGG
>NZ_JBHUAF010000641.1:0-2392 GCF_042789895.1 Kitasatospora sp. NPDC056783 | reverse complement strand
TCAGCCACGTGATCATTCTGACCGCCCGGAGCCGCCAGCCGCAGCACCCGGGCGCCTGGTCACAAGAGGGCGAACGTTGTCTGATGCGGCACTAGCTACGAAGTGCTGCTGCAGACCATCTCGGCCACCCGCACCAGCACCGGACTGACCGTCCAGGCCGTCCTCGACGAGAACGAGTACCCCACCGGCCGGACGCTCACCAAAGCCGAGCGCGTGGCGCTCCTTCAGCGTGTCGAGCGCGATGACTTCCACGGGGAGTGGAACTACACCATCGCCCCGCACGACCCCGGACAGGAACCGCCGGTCGAGCAGGAACAGGCGAAGGCACCCCCGATCCCGGTCGAGGCCACCTTCCTGCTCACCCATCCGGCCCTGACCGGCATGTCCCGCGAGCAGTTCGACCAGCTCGTGCAGGAACTCGAGCCCTGCCGCCGGATCCTGGCCGAGGCCGAGCGGGAGAAGAGGAAGGGCATCAACCGGCGCGGATACAACCCCGGGGTCGGCTACCTCGACCACCGCCACCGCGTGCTGGTCGCCGTCCTGCACCATCGCAACACCGTCACCCTGACCCTGGCCGCGCAACTGCTCGGTCGAGTACCCACGAGCTTGAACTACCACGCACACCGCACCAAGCCATTGCTCGCCTTCGCCAGCCCGGGCATCGCCGCCGCCCTGGCCTCTCCCAGACGGACCCATCCACCCCGCACGATCGACGCCCTCCAGAACGCGATCGCCGACCACGAAAGCAACATCAAATCAGGCAGTAGTTAACTTACGAGTCCTCACCAGTTGGTCTCGCCCGCGAAACACTTGGCCGCCCGGCGCAGGATCTCGCGCTCCAGCTCCAGCTCCCGGACCTGCTTGCGCAGACGGGCGATCTCGGCGTCCTTGGCCGCATCCGCGGCGGGTTCCGGCCGGGTGGGCTGTTCCGCCGTCTCGGCGGTCTTGATCCACTGGCGCAGGGTCTCGTGGTTCACGCCCAGGTCCTTGGCCACCGACGCGACGGTCCGCCCCGGGCTGGAGCGGTACAGTGCGACAGCATCGGCCCGGAACTCAGCCGAGTACTTATACGTCCCCAACGGGAACTCCTGTTCTCCGGATCATCACGATCCAAGTGTCCAGGGTGTCCACGTTCCGGGGGAAACCTCCCGGTTCGAACCCAAGTCCTACGGGTTCCGGCCGGGCAGGGGCTGCCAGGACGCGATCCAAGCGATCTTCAATGTCGCGCACGGGAAGAACCCGAAGCGGCAGTGGGTCCTGGATGCGGACCTGGCGGCGGCATTCGACCGCATCGATCACGGTCACCTCATCGAGATGCTCGGGTCCTTCCCCGCAAGGGGGATGATCGCCCGCTGGCTGAAGGCCGGGGTCATCGAGAAGGAGTGCTTCACCGCCACCGAGGAGGGAACTCCCCAAGGCGGCGTGATCAGTCCCCTCCTGCTCAACATCGCCCTCCACGGGATGGAGACGGCTGCCGGAGTCCGCTACTACACCGGCGGAACGCACGCCGGTGAGACCTTTCCGGGCTCCCCGGTCCTGATCAGATACGCCGACGACCTGCTCGCCTTCGCCCGCTCAAAGGCCGAGGCCGAGCAGATCCAGACGCGACTGGGCACCTGGTTGAACCCCAGGGGGCTGGTCTTCAACGAGGACAAGACGAGCATTGTCCACCTCGACGAAGGCTGCGACTTCCTGGGCTTCAACATCCGCCGCTACCGCGGCGGGACAGTGCTGCTGATCAAGCCGAGCAAGGCAGCCGTGCGACGAATCCGGAAGAGGCTGGCCGCTGAGGTTCACGCCCTGCGAGGGGCCAATGCCGAGGCGGTGATCCACAAGCTCAACCCGATCATCCGGGGCTGGGCGGCCTACTACCGGAGCGGGGTGTCCAGTCGCGTGTTCCAGGCGCTGGACGCCTATATGTGGAAGCTCCTCTACAAGTGGGCGACCCACACGCACCCGAACAAGTCGAAGCACTGGGTCACCGCCCGCTACTTCGGCATGTTCAACAAGGCCAGGCGAGACCGGTGGGTCTTCGGTGACCGCGACAGCGGCCGCTACCTCGCCAAATTCTCCTGGACGAAGATCGTCCGGCACCACATGGTCAAGGGCAGCGCATCGGTGGACGATCCCGCCCTCACCGACTACTGGACCGAACGACGTCGCAAACACAGGCCAGCAACTCTGCCAGCCTGCGAGCCCACAGGGCTTGCTTGAGCCGTGTGCTCGGAAACGGGCCCGCACGGTTCTGAGGGGGCGGGGACGCAGCAATGCGTCCCCGCTACCCGACCAGGCGGCCAAGGGCCAGGTCGGACTCGACCACTACCAGGTCCGGCACTTCACCTCGTGGCATCGCCACATCACCCTCGCCATGCTCGCCCTGGCCGTCCTCGCC
>NZ_JBHUAF010000640.1:0-2394 GCF_042789895.1 Kitasatospora sp. NPDC056783 | reverse complement strand
GCGAGGACCAGCCCGGCGACAAGCGGCTGGTGGTGTACGCCACCGGCAAGGCCACGGCCGGCGAACTGCGCGCCGCCGTCACCGACCGGCTGCCCGGCTACATGCTGCCGGCCGCCGTCGTCGTCCTCGACGCCCTCCCGGTGACGGCCAACGGCAAGGTCGACCGCAAGGCCCTGCCCGCACCCGACTACACCGGGGCCGCCGAAGGCCGCTCCCCGCGCACCGACACCGAGCGCACGCTCTGCGAACTCTTCGCCGACGTCCTCGGGTTGGAGCGGATCGGGATCGACGACAGCTTCTTCGACCTGGGCGGCCACTCACTGCTCGCCACCCGGCTGGTCGGCCGCGTCCGCACCGTGCTCGGCATCGAACTGCCCGTCCGGACCCTGTTCGACGCCCCCAGCGTGGCCGCCCTCGCCGAGGCGCTGCCCGCCCCCGACGCCGCCCGCCCGCGCCTGCGGCCCGTCGAGCGGCCCGAGCGCGTCCCGCTCTCCCCCGCGCAGCGGCGCCTCTGGTTCATCGACCAGTACGAGGGCCCGAGCGCCCTCTACAACACCCCGTGCGCCCTCCGGCTGACCGGCGAGCTCGACGCACCCGCCCTGGAATCGGCGGTGCGGGACGTGGTGGCCCGGCACGAGGTGCTGCGCACCGTCTACCCGACCGCCGACGGGCAGCCGCACCAGCTGGTCCTGGACGCACCCGAACTGCCCTTGCACACCGTGTCGGTGGCCGGCGAGGAGGAGCTCGCGGCGGCCCTCACCGAAGCCGGGTCGCGGGTCTTCGACCTCGCCCGCGACCTGCCGGTGCGCGCCACCCTGCTGTCCCTGCCGGACGACCGGCACGTCCTGCTGCTGCTGACGCACCACATCGCCACCGACGGCCACTCCGTCGCCCCGCTGCTGCGCGACCTCGCCGAGGCCTACCGGGCCCGCCGCGCCGGCGACTCCCCCGACTGGCGTCCGCTGCCGGTGCAGTACGCCGACTACACCCTCTGGCAGCACGAGCTGCTCGGCACCGACGAGCGGCCCAGCGCCCTGCTGAGCGAGCAACTCGCCTACTGGAGTGAGGCCCTGACCGATCTCCCGGAGGAGCTGACGCTCCCCTTCGACCGCCTCCGCCCGGCCGCCCCGAGCCGCCGGGGCGCCACGGTGGAACTCCGGATGGACGCCGAACTCCACGCCTCTCTGGTCGAGTTGGCCCAGCACAGCCGGGCCAGCGTGTTCATGGTGATGCAGGCCGCGCTGGCCACCACGCTGGGCCGGATCGGCGCCGGCAGCGACCTGCCGATCGGCACCGTGGTCGCCGGGCGCACCGACGAGGCCCTGGACCACCTGGTCGGCTTCTTCGTCAACACCCTCGTGCTGCGCACCGACATCAGCGGCGACCCGAGCTTCCGGGAGCTGGTGGAGCGCGTCCGGCTGACCACCCTGGCGGCCTTCGAGCACCAGGACGTGCCCTTCGAGCGGCTCGTCGAGCTGCTCAACCCGGTGCGCTCGACCGCCCGCCACCCGCTCTGCCAGGTGATGCTGACCTCCGGCGGCGAAGCCGTCGAGACCGGCTTCGCCGGCCTGCCCGGCCGGGTCGAGCAACTGGAGTCGGGCCTCGCCAAGTTCGACCTGACCTTCGCCTTCGGCGAGAGCTTCGACGCGGCCGGCGATCCCGCCGGGCTGGGCCTGACCGTCGAGTACGCCGTCGACCTGTTCGACCGGGCCACCGCCGAGGCGACGGCCGCCCGCTTCGAACGCGCCCTGCGCGCGGTACTGGCCGACCCGGACCAGCCGGTGGGCCGGGTCGAGGTGCTGGCCCCCGAAGAACGCCACCGGCTGCTGACCGAGTGGAACGACACCGCCCGCCCGGTCGCGCCCGCCACCTTCCCGGCGCTCTTCGAGGCCCGGGCCGCCGCCCACCCGCAGGCCGTCGCGCTCTCCTTCGGCACCGAGCAGGTCAGCTACGGCGAGCTCAACGAGCGGGCCAACCGCCTCGCCCGGCTGCTGACCGAGCACGGCGCGGCCCCCGAACGCTTCGTCGCCATCGCCCTGGAACGCTCGACCGAACTGATCGTCGCCCAGCTCGCCGTCCTCAAGGCGGGCGCAGCCTTCCTCCCCGTGGACCCGCGCTACCCGGCCGACCGGATCGCCTACATGCTCGGCGACGCCCGCCCCGCCCTCGTCCTCACCAGCGCGGACCTGGCCGACGGCCTGTTCGCCGACAGCCCGGTGCCCCGCCTGCTGATCGAGTCGCTCGACACCGCCGGCCACCCGGCGCACGACCTCACCGGCCTCGCGCTCACCCCGCGGTCGGCCGCGTACGTCATCTACACCTCCGGCTCCACCGGCCGCCCCAAGGGCGTGGTCGTCACCCACACCGGCCTCGCCAGCATGGTCGAGAGCCAGC
>NZ_JBHUAF010000639.1:0-2416 GCF_042789895.1 Kitasatospora sp. NPDC056783 | reverse complement strand
TCCCCGTCCTCGCCCTCCCGGACGGTCACCACGGCCTGGCGGACGGCCGGGTGGCTCGCCAACACGGCCTCGATCTCACCGAGTTCGATCCGGAAGCCACGGATCTTCACCTGGTCGTCGGTGCGGCCCAGGTACTCCAGCTCGCCGTCGCGGTTGCGCCGGACCAGGTCCCCGGTGCGGTACATGCGCTTGCCGGGGGCGAAGGGGCTGGCCACGAACCGTTCCGCCGTGAGCGCGGGCCGGTTGAGGTAGCCCCGGGCCAGGCCGGCACCCGCGAGGTACAACTCCCCCGCCACACCCGGCGTTACCGGGTTCAGGTGCTCGTCCAGCACGTACCCCGCCGTCCCGGCGACAGCCCGGCCGAGCACCGGACGCTCCGAAGCCTCCATCGGCTGCGTTAGCGCGTCCACCGTCGACTCCGTCGGCCCGTACAGGTTGTACGCCCGCAGGCCCGGAGTCTCCCGCAGCCGCGTCCACAGCCCCTGGCCGACGGCCTCGCCACCGACCAGGAAGACGCTCGGCGCGGGGTCCTCCAACAGGCCCTCCTCGACGAGTTGGACCGCGAAGGACGGGGTGGCGTTCACCACGTCGATGCCGCTCTCGCGCACCCGGCGGACCAACTGTCGGGCGTCCCGGCGGACCTCGTCCCCGATCAGGTGCAGCTCGTGCCCGGCGACCATCCACAGCAGGCCGTCCCAGGAGGCGTCGAAGCAGAGCGAGGCCGTCAGCGCGAAACGCCGGCGGGGCTCGCGCGCCATCATGCCCGCCCGGTGGCCGGCCAACAGGGCGGCCAGGCTGCCGTGCGAGACCACCACACCCTTGGGGCGGCCCGTGGACCCGGAGGTGTGGATCACGTACGCCGCGTCCTCCGGGTGGAGAACGAGTCGCGGGTCCTCGGCCGGGCCCGGCGCGTCCGTCACGTCCAGCACCGGCAGGTCGGCGAGCAGTTCGGGCAGCGGCCAGCGGCCGTCCGTCAGCACCAGCGCGGGCCCGGCGTCCGTCAGGGTGTAGGCGGTGCGCTCCGCCGGGTAGTCGGCGTCCAGCGAGAGGTGGACGGCACCGGCCTTGAGCACCGCCAGCAGTGCGATCACCGTCTCCACCGAGCGCGGCAGGGCAAGAGCCACCACCGCGCCGGGCAGGACCCCGGCACCGATCAACCGGTGTGCCAGGCGGTTCGCCCGGTCGTTCAACTCCCGGTAGGTGAGCGCCTCTTCGCCGCAGACCAGCGCCACCGCCTCCGGTGTCGCCGCCGCCTGGGCCGCGAACACCGCCGGAACCAACGGCACCTCCCCAGGCAACGGCGTCACACCGCCGACCAGTTCGGCCCGCTCCACCGAAGACAGCAGATCCGCCCGGCCGATCGGCAGGTCCGGACCGGCCGCGACAGCGGCCAGCAGCCGCCCGAACCGGACCGCGATCGCCTCGACCGTCCCCTGATCGAACAGGTCCGTCGCGAAGTCGATCACACACTCCAGACCCGCCGGCGCACCGTCCGCACCGAAGGACTCACCGATACCCACACTCAGGTCGAACTTCGCGACCGCACGACCCGACGACTCCACGGAGACATCCAGCCCCGCCGCGTCCAACGGCGCCGTGTCACCACCACCCTGAAGGACCAGCATCACCTGGAACAACGGATGCCGGGCCAGCGAACGGACCGGATTCAGCTCCTCGACCAGACGCTCGAACGGCACGTCCTGATGCGCGTGGGCATCGAGCTGCGTCTCCCGGACCCGGGCCAGCAACTCGGTGAAACTCGGATCGCCCGACGTGTCCGTCCGCAACACCAGAGTGTTCACGAAGAAACCGACCAACTGGTCCATCGCCTCGTCCGAACGCCCGGCCGTCACCGAACCGATCGGCACATCCGTCCCGGCACCGAGCCGGGTCAGCAGCGCCGCAAGAGCCGCCTGAGCGGTCATGAACATCGTCACCCGCTGCTCACGCGCCAACACCACCAGCGCACGGTGGAGTTCGACACCCAGCGGAAGAACGACCCGACCACCCCGATGGCTCGCGACAGCACCCCGGGGGCGGTCCGCCGGCAACGCCAACTCCTCCGGAAGACCAGCCAACTTGTCCCGCCAGTAGGCGAGCTGGTCGCCGAGCAGGCCGTCCTGGCCCTCCTCACCGAGCAGCTCGCGCTGCCAGAGCGCGTAGTCGGCGTACTGGACGGGCAGCGGCGCCCACTCCGGCTCGCTCCCCACCGTCCGCGCGGCGTAGGCGGCGGCGAGGTCACGCAGCAGCGGGCCCATCGACCATCCGTCACCGGAGATGTGATGCAGCACCAGGACCAGGACGTGCTCCTCGGCGGAGATCCGCAGCAGCAGGGCACGCAGCGGGAGTTCGGCCGCCAGGTCGAACGGCCGGCGGGAGGCCTCGTCGACGGACTCGCCGACCTCGTCGGCCGGGC
>NZ_JBHUAF010000638.1:0-2458 GCF_042789895.1 Kitasatospora sp. NPDC056783 | reverse complement strand
GTCTCGGGGTGCGGCTCCGGGTTCTCTCGGGGGTGCCGGCGTCAGCCGAGCGGGGCCTTGGTGCGCAGGATCTCCAGGAAGGCGCGGAGCCAGGCCGGGTGGTCGGGCCAGGCGCGGGCCGAGACGACCACGCCGTCCACCACCGCCTCGCCGTCGACGAACTCGGCGCCCGCCGCCTTGATGTCGGGGGCCAGGGCCGGGTAGGCGGCGGTGCGGCGGCCGTCCAGCAGGCCGGCCGCGGCGGTGATCAGCGGGCCGTGGCAGATCTGGGCGACGGGCTTGTCCTCGGCGAAGAAGTGCCGGGCGATCCGCTGCACGTCGGGGTCGTTGCGCAGGTACTCGGGGGCGCGTCCGCCGGGGATGACGAGGGCCGCGTAGTCGGCCGGGTCGACGTCGGCGAAGGCGAGGTCGGCGGGCCAGGTGTAGCCGGGCGCCTCGGTGTAGGTGTCGAACCCCTCGACGAAGTCGTGCACCACGAACCGCAGGCGCTTCTTGGTCGGGGCGGCGATGTCGACCTGGTAGCCCTCCTCGCGAAGCCGTTGGTAGGGGTAGAACACCTCCAGTGATTCGGCGGCGTCCCCGGTGACGAGCAGGATCTTCGATGTCATCGCCGACATCCCTCCACGTGGTCGAGCCTCAGGTCCGGTACGGGCCCGGCGGTGGCGAACGGCCCGGGCCCGGTCCAACCTCCCGCACCGGCCGTACCGCTGGCAATGGGGCGCACCAGGCGTACGACGGCGCATACGGAGGCGCGTGCGCCGGTTGCGGGGAGTGCGCGCCGGTGGACCGCCCGGCTGCGGGGGCCGGCCGCCCGCGCCCTAGACTCCTGCTGCCCACGACCGTCCTGCCCCGGAGGAGCCCATGCCGGACCGCACCATCCACCTCGTCCTCCCCGGCTACCGGAGTTCCGGCCCCGAGCACTGGCAGACCCGCTGGGAGGCCGCCGAGCCCCGCTCCTTCCGCCGGGTCGAGCAGGCGGACTGGGACCACCCGCGGCGGACGGACTGGGTGGCACGGGTGGACGCGGCGGTGGCCGCGGCCGCCGCCGAGGGCCCGGTGGTGCTGGTCGCCCACAGCCTGGGCTGCGTCACCGCGGCCCACTGGGCGGCCACCGCGCCGGCCGAGCGGACCGCCGCCGTCCGGGGCGCGCTGCTGGTGGCCCCGGCGGACGTCGACACCGCCGAGGACCCGGAGCTGGTGGACTTCCGGCCGGTGACGTCGGCGCGTCTCCCCTTCCCGGCCGTCGTGGTCTCCTCGACCGACGACCCGTGGGTGTCCGCCGAGCGGGCCCGTGCCTTCGCCGCCGCCTGGGGCGCCCGGTACGTCGAGCCGGGCGCGTACGGGCACCTCAACGCCGACTCCGGGCTGGGCGACTGGCCGGAGGGCCGCGAACTGCTCGCCGGGCTGTGACCGCGGCGACGGGGGAAACGGGGGCACCGGGACGATGAACCGCAAGACGATGACCGGGCGCGGCCCGCGGGCCAGGCGCGTCCTCGTCCGGCTGCTGGCGGTGGGCGGGCTGGCCGCCGTCCTGCTCTACACCGAGGGGCAGTGGGAGAGCCGCTCGGGCGGGCGGATGCTGGTCGCCGACCTGCTCAACCGGCCGGAGCCGCTGCTCGGCGGGGCGCTGGCCGCGCTGATCGCGGCCGCCTGGCTGGGCGACCTGCGCACCGCCGTACGGACGGCCACCCGGACGGTCACGGTGACCGCCGGGGTGGTGTTCCTGCTCGGTGTGCTGTCCGCCCACAAGGTGTCGGCGGCCGAGACCCGCAGCCGGGAGGACGCCCCGGCCGGGGCCGAGAGCGTCCTGGTGGTGGTGCACCGCTCGTACGCCACCGGGCCGGGGGCGGGCGAGCACTGGCAGGTGCTGTTGGAGAGCGGCGCGGGGTGGTCGGCCCGACGGTGGTCGCTCGCGGACGTCGGCGGGGGCCCGGACGACGCCCGGCTGGTGGAGGCGAGCTGGACCGGGCGCTCGCAGGTCACGGTGGTGACCGACTCCTACCGGCGGGTGTTCAACCTCGACCAGGACAGCGGGGAGCCGGTCGAGGCGCGGTAGTCCGGCAGCGGGCGGCCGGCCGGGCGACCAGGCGGCCGGGCACGGGAGGGTGATTCATCCCCAGCCGAGGCCCAGCGCGTGCGCGCCGAGCGCCAGCAGTGCCGCGTTGCCGGCCGCGCCCAGCGCGGTGGCGGACAGGAAGCGCGCCCCCGTGCCCTCCGGGAAGGGGCTGAGGGTCATCGCGGACAGGAAACCCGGCATCGTCCACACCACCGCCGTCCACTGCCACCCGGCGGCGCCGTGCGACCCGGAGCGGATCTCCCGGGCGGCGGCGAGGCCGATCAGCAGGGAGCCCGCCAGGTAGCCGGTCGAGGGGCAGAGGACGGCGGGGACGCCGAGGAAGCTGTGCGGCATGCGGCCATCGTCCGCCGACGGGCCCCGGCCCCGCATGAGTACCCGTAC
>NZ_JBHUAF010000637.1:0-2476 GCF_042789895.1 Kitasatospora sp. NPDC056783 | reverse complement strand
GGTAGAAGGCGGCGACCGGGAGCGCCGCCCCCAGCAGGAGCAGGGTCGGCAGGGCGAGCGAGGCGTCCTTGAGCCGGGACGGGCCGATGCGGACCGGGATCGGAGTCATGCCACAAGTCTGTCGAGCGGGGCCGGGCCGCACATGAGTACGACTACTCATCCGTCGTCCGGGGTCCCCAGGTCCGTCTTCCGGGGTCTGCGGGGGCGCGCCGTTGGCACTCTGGTTGACTGAGTGCTAACACGGCCCTATGGTCGTCCTTGGCACTCACCACCTGGAGAGTGCTAACGCGACGACGTGTGCCTGACCCCCGCGACGGCAGGCTCGCAGGATCGCCCCTACCCGTTAGAAAACCCCGTAATCTCCGAAGGGGAGCTCGGACGTGACCACCAGCAGCAAGGTTGCCATCAAGCCGCTCGAGGACCGCATCGTGGTCCAGCCGCTCGACGCCGAGACCACCACGGCCTCCGGCCTGGTTATCCCGGACACCGCCAAGGAGAAGCCCCAGGAGGGCGTCGTCCTGGCCGTCGGCCCGGGCCGCTTCGAGGACGGCCAGCGTCTGCCGCTCGACGTCGCCGTGGGTGACATCGTCCTGTACTCGAAGTACGGCGGCACCGAGGTCAAGTACCAGGGCGAGGAGTACCTGGTGCTCTCGGCCCGCGACGTCCTCGCGATCATCGAGAAGTAAGACGTTCCGACCCGCCCCGGATCCGTGTCCCAAGTGACAGGGGCCCGGGGCGTGGTCGTTGGTTCACGTAGTTCGGCGGCCGGTGGCCCGGTCGTAGCCCCGAGGGAATAGGGAACATGGCGAAGATCCTGCAGTTCGACGAGGACGCCCGCCGCTCGCTGGAGCGCGGTGTCAACAAGCTGGCCGACACCGTCAAGGTGACCATCGGCCCCAAGGGCCGCAACGTCGTCATCGACAAGAAGTTCGGCGCCCCGACCATCACCAACGACGGTGTCACCATCGCCCGCGAGGTCGAGCTGGACGACCCGTACGAGAACCTTGGCGCGCAGCTCGTCAAGGAGGTCGCCACCAAGACCAACGACGTCGCCGGCGACGGCACCACCACCGCCACCGTGCTGGCCCAGGCCCTGGTGAACGAGGGTCTGCGCAACGTCGCCGCCGGTGCCGGCCCGGCCGCCCTGAAGAAGGGCATCGACAAGGCCGTCGCCGCCGTCTCCGAGCACCTGCTCTCCATCGCCCGCGAGATCGAGGGCAAGGACGACGTCGCCGCCGTCGCGTCCCTCTCCGCGCAGGACACCCAGGTCGGCGAGCTGATCGCCGAGGCGATCGACAAGGTCGGCAAGGACGGTGTCATCACCGTCGAGGAGTCGAACACCTTCGGCGTGGAGCTGGACTTCACCGAGGGCATGCAGTTCGACAAGGGCTACCTGTCGCCGTACTTCGTCACCGACGCGGAGCGGCAGGAGGCGGTCCTGGAGGACCCGTACATCCTGATCAACCAGGGCAAGATCTCCTCCATCCAGGAGCTGCTGCCGCTGCTGGAGAAGATCCTCCAGGGCGGTGCCTCGAAGCCGCTGCTGATCATCGCCGAGGACGTCGACGGCGAGGCGCTGTCGACCCTGGTCGTGAACAAGATCCGTGGCACCTTCAACGCCGTCGCCGTCAAGGCCCCGGGCTTCGGCGACCGCCGCAAGGCGATCCTCGGCGACCTGGCCGTCCTGACCGGTGGCCAGGTCATCTCCGAGGAGGTCGGCCTCAAGCTCGACCAGGTCGGTCTGGACGTGCTGGGCACCGCCCGCCGCGTGACCATCACCAAGGACGAGACCACCGTCGTCGACGGTGCCGGTGACGCCGAGGCCGTGGCCGGCCGCGTCGCCCAGATCAAGGGCGAGATCGCCGCGACCGACTCCGACTGGGACCGCGAGAAGCTGCAGGAGCGCCTGGCCAAGCTGGCCGGCGGCGTCTGCGTCATCAAGGTCGGCGCCGCCACCGAGGTGGAGCTCAAGGAGCGCAAGCACCGCCTGGAGGACGCCATCTCGGCGACCCGCGCCGCGGTCGAGGAGGGCATCGTCGCCGGTGGTGGCGCCTCCCTGGTCCACGCCGCCAAGGTGCTGGAGGACGGCCTGGGCCTGTCGGGTGACGAGGCCACCGGTGTCGCCGTGGTCCGCAAGGCGCTGCACGAGCCGCTGCGCTGGATCGCCCAGAACGCCGGCCTGGAGGGCTACGTCATCACCTCCAAGGTCTCCGAGCTGGAGGCCGGCCAGGGCTACAACGCCGCCACCGGCGAGTACGGCGACCTGGTGAAGGCCGGCGTCATCGACCCGGTCAAGGTCACCCGCTCGGCCCTGGAGAACGCCGCCTCGATCGCCTCCCTGCTCCTCACCACCGAGACCCTCGTGGTGGAGAAGAAGGAGGAGGAGGCCGAGGCCGGTCACTCGCACGGCGGTCACGGCCACTCGCACTGAGGCTCCGACGCCTGACCGGAGGCCCGGTCCGCTCCCTCGGGGCGG
>NZ_JBHUAF010000636.1:0-2490 GCF_042789895.1 Kitasatospora sp. NPDC056783 | reverse complement strand
CTCGGTCGGCCCGTACATGGTGTGGCCGGCGGTCAGCGGAGCCGCGCACAGCCTGGACCACAGGCCCTGACCGATCGCCTCACCACCGAGCAGCAGCAGCTTCGGCGCGCACTCCTCCAACAGCCCCTCCTCCACCAACTGCTCTGCGTACGAGGGAGTCACGTGCAACGCGTCCAGCCCCGCCGCACGGACATGACGCACCAACTGCCGGGCGTCCCGGCGGACCTCGTCCCCGATCAGGTGCAGCTCGTGCCCCGCGACCATCCAGAGCACGACCTCCAACGAGGCGTCGAAGCAGAGCGAAGCGGTCAACGCGACCCGCAGCCGGCCGTACGCCGCCTCCGCGTCCGCGATCACCGTGGCCCGGTGACCGGCCAGCAACGCCGCCAGACTGCCGTGCGGCACCACCACACCCTTGGGCCGGCCCGTCGAACCGGACGTGTGGATCACATACGCGGCATCCGCACCACACAGCACCGGCCTGTCGAACTCCGCCGGGCCGGGCACGTCCGTGACATCCAGCACCGGGAGTTCGGCCAGCAGTTCCGGCAGCGGCCAACGGCCGTCCGTCAGCACCAGCGCGGGCCCCGCGTCCGCCAGAATGCGCCCGGTACGCTCCGCCGGGTACTCGGCGTCCAGCGGCAGATAGGCACCACCCGCCTTGAGCACCGCCAGCAACCCGACCACCGTCTCGACCGAGCGCGGCAGCGCCAGCGCCACCATCGCCCCCGGCACCACCCCGGCACCGACCAGCCGGCACGCCAGCCGGTCGGCCCGCGCGTTCAACTCCCGGAACGTCAGCACCTCCTCCCCGCACACCAGCGCCACCGCCTCGGGAGTGGCCACGGCCCGCTCCTCGAACACCGCCGGAACCAGCGGCACCTCCGAAGCCAACGGCACTGCTCCGCCGAGCAGTTCGGCCCGCTCCTCCGGGCTCACCAGCGGCAGGGACCCGATCCGGGTGTCCGGCCGTTCGACGGCGGCCGCCAGCAGGTGGGCGAAGTGGCGGACGACCGCCTCGGCCGTCTCCCGGTCGAACAGGTCCGTCGCGTAGTCGAGCGCGAAGTCGATCCCGGCGGGCTCCCCGTCCGGGCCGAAGGACTCCTGGGCGGTCACGTTGAGGTCGAACTTGGCGACCCCGGTGGCGGCCGGCAGCACCCCGTTCCACAGGCCGGCCGAGGACGCGTCGGCCTGCTCGTTGTTCTGGAGCACCATCGCGACCTGGAACAGCGGGTGGCGGGCCAGCGAGCGGGCCGGGTTGAGCTCCTCGACCAGGCGCTCGAACGGCACGTCCTGGTGGGCGTAGGCGCCGAGGTCGGTCTCCCGGACCCTGGCCAGCAGCTCGGTGAAGCTGGGGTTGCCCGAGGTGTCGGTGCGCAGCACCAGGGTGTTGACGAAGAAGCCGACCAGCTCGTCCAGCGCCTCGTCCGAGCGCCCGGCCACCACGGAGCCGATCGGCACGTCGGTGCCCGCGCCGAGCCGGGTGAGCAGGGCAGCGAAGGCGGCCTGGAGGGCCATGAACATCGTCACCCGCTGCTCACGCGCCAACCTCCGCAGCGCGCGGTGGAGTTCGACGTCCAGCAGCCGCGCCACCCGGTCACCCCGGTGGCTGGCGGCGGCGCCCCGGGGGCGGTCCACGGGGAGCGTGAGCTCCTCCGGCATGTCGGCCAGGGTCTCGCGCCAGTGGGCGAGTTGGCGGGAGAAGAGGCTCTCCTCGTCGGTCTCCTCGCCGAGCAGTTCGCGCTGCCAGAGCGCGTAGTCGGCGTACTGGACGGGCAGCGGCGCCTGTCGCGGCGCGGTTCCGGCCGCCCGGGCCGCGTAGGCGGTGGCGAGATCGCGCACCAGCTTGCGGGTCGACCAGCCGTCGCTCGCGATGTGGTGCAGCACCAGGACCAGGACGTGCTCCTCGGCGGAGACCCGCAGCAGCAGGGCACGCAGCGGGAGTTCGGCCGCCAGGTCGAACGGCCGGCGGGAGGCCTCGTCGACGGACTCGCCGACCTCGTCGGCCGGGCAGTCCCGGACCTCGAAGGGCACCTGGGCCACCCCGGCCGGGCGGATCAGCTGGTGCGGCTCACCGTCGGTCTCGACGATCAGGGTGCGCAGGCTCTCGTGCCGGGCCACCACGTCACCCAGGGCCGAGCCCAGGGCGTCGCTGTCCAGCTCACCCGCCACCCGAAGCACCAGCGGCAGGTTGTAGACGGCGCTCGGACCCTCCATCCGGTCGATCAGCCACAACCGCTGCTGCGCGAAGGACAACGGCACCCGCTCCGGCCGCTCTACCCGCGCGGTCAGCGCGAGACGCTCCGAGCCCGAACCCAGACGGCCCGCCAGCCCGGCCGGCGTCGGCGCCTCGAAGACATCCCGGACGGCCAACTCGGCACCCAGGGTCGAACGCACCCGGCTGAGCAGCCGGGTGGCGAGCAACGAGTGCCCACCCAGGGCGAAGAAATCGTCCTCCACCCCGACCCCGTCCAGACCGAGCACCTCCGC
>NZ_JBHUAF010000635.1:0-2501 GCF_042789895.1 Kitasatospora sp. NPDC056783 | reverse complement strand
GCGAATGGGGTGGACGGACGGTGTCGGGGCGGCGGAGCGGCGGGGTGCTGGCGATCTGGGCGGAGGCGCAGCGGCAGCAGCAGCGCCGGGAGGAGGCCCGGTGGCGCGCCGAGGCGGCGGAGCAGCGCCGCCGGGAGCGGGAGCAGCGGGAGGCGCAGAAGGCGGCCGCCCGCGGTGAGCGGGAGGCGCAGCGCGCCTACCAGCAGTCACGGGAAGCGGAGGTGGCCCGGCGGACGGCCGAACTGGAAGCCCGGGTCGAGGAGTTGAGGGGGCTGCTGGCCGCCGGTCTGGCCGCCCCGGCGTTCGGCCCGCAGGCGCTGCTGGCGCCCCTGGCCGAACCGCCCTTCGATCCGGGGCCGTTGGGCCTGCCGGTGCCGATGCCCGACCAGGCCTCGGCCGCCTACTTCGTGCCGCCGCCGGATCCGGTCCAGGCCCGCAACCCGGGTGTGCGGCGGCAGTACGAGCAGTACCTGGCCCAGGCCCGCGCCCGGTTCGAGCAGGACTGGTACGCCGCGCAGGCCCAGGAGGCGGACCGGCAGCGCCGGCTGGCCGGGTACCAGCAGGAGTACCTGGCCCGGGTCGAGCAGTCGCGCCGGCGGCAGCGGGAGCTCGGCGCCCGGACCGAGGAGCTGCTGCGCCGGCTGCGGGCGGGCGAGCCGGAGGCGGTGCAGGAGTACTTCACGGCGGGCCTGTACGCCTCGGCGGCCTGGCCGGAGGGCTTCCCGCACCGGCTGGTGGCGGCCTTCGACGCCGGGAGCCGCCAGCTGGTGGTGGACTGGGAGCTGCCCGGGCCGGACGTGGTGCCGGCCGCCGGCCGGGTCCGGTACGTGAAGGCGGACGACCGCGAGGCGGAGGTGGCCCGCCCGGCGACGGAGCGCAAGGCGCTGTACCGGGAGGTGCTGGCGCAGTCGGCGCTGCGGGTGGCGGCGGAGCTGTTCCGGGCGGACCGGGACGGGCTGCTGGACTCGGTGGTGGTGAACGGTTTCGTCCTCGGGATCGACCCGGCGACCGGCCGGGAGGCCGAGCGCTTCCTCTCCACATTGACCGCCGCCCGGGCGGGTTTCGCCGGCCTGGCGCTGGACCGGGTGGCCCCGGTGGAGTGTTTCCAGGGCCTGGGCGGCCGGCTGTCGGCGCGCCCGGAGCGGCTGGACGAGGTGCGGCCCGACCGGCGGCCGCAGAGCGTCGGCGGGAGCGTGGCCGGGCACGGCGGCGAGGAGGAGCCGGACCTGTTCGAGATGGATCCGCTCGACTTCGAGGACCTGATCGCCGAGCTGTTCCGGCTGCGCGGCTTCACGGTGATGACCACGGCGCGCAGCGGCGACGTCGGGGTGGACGTGGTGGCCGAGGACCTGGACCCGGTGACCGGCGGCAAGATCGTGATCCAGGCGAAGCGCTACAAGAAGACGGTGCCGCCGACGGCGGTGCGCGACCTGGAGTCCACCGTCCGCCACCACGGCGCGAACAAGGGCATCCTGGTCACCACCGCGGGGTTCGGGCGCGGGTCGTACAGCTACATCGAGGGCAAGCCGCTGACCCTGGTGAGCGGTCCGGAGCTGGTGGTGCTGCTCGCCGAGCAGGGCCTGCGCGGACGCCTCGGCCCCGGCGCGGCCGCCGAAGCCGTCGCCCCTGCCGCGAACGGCGGGCCGGAGGGGGAAGAGGCCCGCGAGACCGCCCTCACGGTGAGCTGGCAGAGCCGGACGGCGGGCGGGGACGCGGTGGAGCTGGACGTCACCGCCTTCCTGTGCGCCGGCGGGCGGGTGCTGAGCGACGAGCACTTCGTCTTCTTCAACAGCCCGCAGGACCCGGACGGCGCCGTCCGGCTGCATCCGACCCGCTCGGTGCCGGGCGAGCCGACCCGGGCGGCCCGGCTGGCGCTGGACCTGCACCGGCTGCCGGCCGCCGTCGAGGAGGTGGTGGTCGCCGTCTCCACCGAGGAGGAGGAGCACCCGGCTCTGCCGCTCGGCTACGTGCACGGGCTGGCGCTCGCCGCCGCGTACGGGGCGGGCGCGGGCGGTCCGGCCGCCTGGGCGGGCCCGACCGGCGGGGTGCCGGACAGCGCGATGCTGGTGGGCGCGTTCCGGCGGTCCGGGGGCGGCTGGGAATTCAGCCCGTCCGGCCGGGTGGTGACGAACGGTCTGGCCGGGCTGGCGACGGCCTTCGGCGTGGCGGTGGAGTGAGCGACCGGGCCGACGGCCCTCAGGGTCGGGGTCATACCTGAGGAGGAGAAGGCCCCCCGCCGTACCGCCGGGTCGGCGGGGGCCGACCACCCGCGTGGCATACGCATCGCATTCGAACATCTTGGGATGATTGATCGGAGTCAGACATTCCGTTCATCCGCCCGAGGAGTCCACGTGACGTTCCCCGCAACCGCCGTCCACACCGGTCGTGCGGCCGCCCGCGCCACCAGCCTGAACAAGGTCTACGGGGAGGGGGAGACCCGCGTCGTCGCCCTCGACAACGTCAGCGTCACCTTCCCCCAGGGCGAGTTCACCGCGATCATG
>NZ_JBHUAF010000634.1:0-2503 GCF_042789895.1 Kitasatospora sp. NPDC056783 | reverse complement strand
GACGAGGCCCCGGCGCCGGTCCGGTACGGCGCCCGGCCCGCCGAACCCTTGCGCGGCGTGCGGGCCGGTGTCCCCGTACCGGGGCTCAGGGCGAGCTCTGGGCGCCTTGCAGCTCGCCCAGGGTGACGTCGGCGGTCTTGCTGCCGCCGTCCCGGGTGTACGCGACGGTGGCCTTGGCGCCCGGGGTGAGCGAGGCGAGCGCGGTGGTGAGCGCGTTCAGCGAGTCGACCGGGGTGTCGCCGATCCTGGTGATGACGTCGCCCGCCTGGAGGCCCGCCGAGGCCGCCGCTCCGCCCGGGGTGACGGCCACGATGACCGCACCGGCCGGCTGGAACTGCTGGTTGAACGCGGTCCGGGCGGTGATCCCGAGCGCGGCCCGGCCGGAGTTGGTGACCTTGCCCTGCTTGATCAGCTGGTCGGCGATGTTGGTGATGGTGGTCGCCGGGATGGCGAAGCCGATGCCGGGGGCGGAGGCGCCGTTGGACTGCGGCTCGGTCGCGGCGAGCGTGTTGATGCCGATCACCTTGCTGTCCAGGTTCACCAGCGCGCCGCCGCTGTTGCCCGGGTTGATCGCCGCCGAGGTCTGCACCATGTTGCCGATGGTGGCGCCCGGCGAGCCGGGGCCCTGGGGTTCGGAGACGGTCCGCCCGGTGGCCGAGACGATGCCCTGGGTGACGCTGCTGGAGAGCCCGAGCGGGCTGCCCATGGCCAGGGTGATCTGGCCGAGCTGGACCTTGCCCGAATCGCCGAAGCTCGCCGGCCTGAGGCCGCTCGGCGGGTTGTTCAGCCGGATCACAGCGAGGTCGGAGTCGGGGTAGCTGCCGACCAGTCCGGCGTCCAGCGTCGTGGTGCTGTTGGCGAGGGTGACGGTGAAGCTGGTCGCCGAGCCGATCACGTGGGCGTTGGTGACGATGTCGCCCTTGTCGTCGTAGACGATCCCGGAGCCGAGGCTGTTGCCGGTGGTGATCTGCACCACGGAGGGCAGCACGTTGGCGATCACCGTCTGGTAGGCGTCCTGCAGCTGGGTCGCGCCGTTCGACGGGCCGGGCGTCGAGGGGGTCTGCGCGGATCCCGAGGCGACGGGCGAGCCGGTGGCGGCGGCCGAGGAGGAGCTGGGCGAGCCGCTGCTGCAACCGGCCAGCGCCAGCGCGGCCGCCGTCGCGAGCGCGACCGCCGCCGGCAGCCGCCCGGCCACCGTCCTCGGCCCGGTCGGCCGCGGCCCGGCGGGCAGGGGGCGGGCGTGTTCCTTGTGACGGCTCACCTGGCTGCCTCCGATTCGTCACCACGCCCGGGGCGCGGATGCGAGAGCACGGAAATCTTTGTCAGCTTTTCACCACTTTGTCCGAATCGCCTGTTCGACTCGCCCGGGGAAAGCCGCCCGGATCCGAACGCGGGGCGGGCCCTAGGATCGGCACATGACTTGGTTGATCACCGGCGGTGCCGGATACATCGGCGGACACGTCGTCCGACAGCTGCTCGACGCCGGGGAGCGCGTCGCCGTCCTGGACGACCTCAGCACCGGCGATGCCTCCCGGCTGCCCGCCGGCGTCCCGCTGATCGAGGGCTCCACCCTGGACCGCGCCGCCCTGGACGCCGCGATCCGCGAGCACGGCGTCGAGGGCATCCTGCACTTCGCCGCCAAGAAGCAGGTCGGCGAGTCGGTCGAGCAGCCGTTCCTGTACTACCGCGAGAACATGATCGGCCTCCAGACCGTCCTGGAGGCCGCCGCCGAGGGCGGGGTGAAGCGCTTCCTCCTCTCCTCCTCCGCCGCGGTCTACGGCATGCCGGACGTCGACCTGGTCACCGAGTCCACGCCCTGCGCCCCGATGAGCCCGTACGGCGAGACCAAGCTGGCCGGCGAGTGGCTGGTCGCCGCGGCAGGCAAGGCCCACGGCATGTCCACCGTGGCCCTGCGCTACTTCAACGTGGCCGGCGCCGCCTCCCCCGAGCTCTCCGACGCCGGGGTGTTCAACCTGATCCCGATGGTCTTCGAACGGCTCACCGCCGGCCAGGCCCCGCGGATCTTCGGCGACGACTACCCGACCGCGGACGGCACCTGCGTGCGCGACTTCATCCACGTCTCCGACATCGCCTCGGCCCACGTGGCGGCCGCCAAGCGGATGGCCGCCGACCCGGTCGGCGCGACCTCCCTGGTGCTGAACATCGGCCGCGGCGAGGGCGTCAGCGTCAAGGAGATGCTGGAGGTGATCGGCAAGGTCACCGGCTACGACACCACCGCCGAGGTGACCCCGCGCCGCGCCGGCGACCCGGCCCGGGTGGTGGCCTCCGCCGACCTGATCCGGCGCGAGCTGGGCTGGACCGCCCGTCACGACGTGACGGAGATGGTCTCCTCCGCGTGGGAGGGCTGGTGCGGCCGCCACCCCGGGGCCCGCAAGGCCTGACCGGCCGCGGCCGGCCGGGCGAGGACCCGGCCGGCCGCCACGGCGGTGTCCGCCCCCGCGGATCTTCGGCGACGACTACCCGACCGCGGACGGCACCTGCG
>NZ_JBHUAF010000633.1:0-2525 GCF_042789895.1 Kitasatospora sp. NPDC056783 | reverse complement strand
CGGGTGAGCACCGGCACGCCGCACCCGCCCTCGGCCGCCGCTCGGGCACGATCGTTCAGCCCAGCTGTGGCCGCCCTTAAGAATTCCTCGATGGACCGCACCCGCCCCGACCAGGCAGATTTCTGCCTGCCCGGAGCGTGCCCGTCAGGAACGGCCGAACCGGGCCACCTCGGCCTGCCCGACCCCCGAAGGCCGTCCACCCGCACGTCAGGAGCCGCCGCCCGTGAAGGCACTCGTCAAGCAGCAGGCCGAGCCCGGCCTCTGGATGGTCGATGTCCCGAAGCCCGAGATCGGCCCCGGCGAGGTGCTGATCAAGGTGCTGCGGACCGGCATCTGCGGCACCGACCTGCACATCCGCAAGTGGGACGGCTGGGCCCAGCAGACCATCAAGACCCCGATGACGATCGGCCACGAGTTCGTCGGCGAGGTCGCCGAGATCGGCGCCGCCGTCGCGGACGTCGCGGTCGGCGACCTGGTCAGCGGCGAGGGCCACCTGGTCTGCGGCAAGTGCCGCAACTGTCTGGCCGGCCGCCGCCACCTGTGCCGCAACACCGTCGGCCTGGGCGTCAACCGCGACGGCGCGTTCGCCGAGTACGTGGCGCTGCCCGCCTCCAACGTCTGGGTGCACCGGGTGCCGGTCGACCTGGACGTGGCCGCGATCTTCGACCCGTTCGGCAACGCCGTGCACACCGCGCTGTCCTTCCCGCTGGTCGGCGAGGACGTGCTGGTCACCGGCGCCGGCCCGATCGGCATCATGGCCGCCGCCGTCGCCAAGCACGCCGGCGCCCGCAACGTGATGATCACCGACGTCTCCCCGTACCGCCTCGACCTGGCCCGCAAGGTCGGCGTGACGCTGGCGCTCGACGTGTCCGAGCACACCATCGAGGAGGGCCAGCGGAAGCTGGGCCTGCGCGAGGGCTTCGACGTCGGCCTGGAGATGTCCGGCCGCCCCGAGGCGATGCAGTCGATGATCGCCAACATGACCCACGGCGGCAAGATCGCCATGCTGGGCCTGCCCGCCGAGCAGTTCCCGGTGGACTGGGCCTCGATCGTCACCTCGATGATCACCATCAAGGGCATCTACGGCCGTGAGATGTTCGAGACCTGGTACGCGATGTCCGTGCTGCTGGAGGGCGGACTGGACCTCGGCCCGGTGATCACCGGCCGCTACGCCGCCACCGACTTCGAAGCCGCCTTCGACGACGCCGCGAGCGGCAACTGCGGCAAGATCATCCTCGACTGGACCGTCTGAGCCCCTCGCCGACTGAAGGAGTCCGTCCGTGTTCGACAACGTGCGCGCCGACATCGCCACCACCCTCGACGAGATCCGCGAGGCCGGTCTGTTCAAGCCCGAGCGGGTGATCGGCAGCCCGCAGAGCGCCGCGGTCACCGTCACCGCCGGCGGCCGTCCCGGCGAGGTGCTGAACTTCTGCGCCAACAACTACCTCGGCCTGGCCGACCACCCCGAGGTGCTCGCCGCCGCCAAGGACGCCCTGGACCGCTGGGGCTACGGGATGGCCTCGGTCCGCTTCATCTGCGGCACCCAGGACGTCCACAAGGAGCTGGAGGACCGCCTCTCGGCCTTCCTCGGCCAGGAGGACACGATCCTCTACTCCTCCTGCTTCGACGCCAACGGCGGTGTCTTCGAGACCCTGCTGGACGACCGCGACGCCGTCATCTCCGACGCGCTCAACCACGCCAGCATCATCGACGGCATCCGGCTCAGCAAGGCCCGCCGCCACCGCTACGCCAACCGCGACCTGGCCGACCTGGAGAAGCAGCTCCAGGACACCCAGGACGCCCGCCGCCGCCTGATCGTCACCGACGGCGTCTTCTCGATGGACGGCTACGTCGCCCCGCTGCGCGAGATCTGCGACCTCGCCGACCGCTACGACGCGATGGTCATGGTGGACGACTCGCACGCCGTCGGCTTCGTCGGCGCGGGCGGCCGCGGCACCCCCGAACTGCACGGCGTGATGGACCGGGTGGACATCATCACCGGCACCCTGGGCAAGGCCCTCGGCGGCGCCTCCGGCGGCTACGTCGCCGCCCGCCGGGAGATCGTCGCCCTGCTGCGCCAGCGCTCCCGCCCGTACCTGTTCTCCAACTCGCTGGCCCCGGTGATCGCGGCCGCCTCGCTCAAGGTGCTCGACCTGGTCGAGAAGTCCAACGAGCTGCGCGAGCGGCTGGCGGCCAACACCGCGCTGTTCCGCACGAAGATGACCGAGGCCGGGTTCGAGATCCTGCCCGGCGACCACCCGATCGCCCCGGTGATGATCGGCGACGCGGCCAAGGCCGGCCGGCTCGCCGAACTGCTGCTGGAGCGCGGCGTGTACGTGATCGGCTTCTCCTACCCGGTGGTGCCGCACGGCCAGGCCCGGATCCGGGTGCAGCTGTCCGCGGCGCACTCCACCGAGGACGTCGAGCGCGCCGTCGCGGCCTTCGTGGACGCGCGCGCCGCGCTGGGGGAGTGACCGGGGAGTGACCCCCTCCTGAAGCCGCCCGTGGGCCGGACCGCTCGGAAC
>NZ_JBHUAF010000632.1:0-2534 GCF_042789895.1 Kitasatospora sp. NPDC056783 | reverse complement strand
CAGACCGGGCAGCGGGCCGGCGGTCGGTGGTGCGGGATCAGAACACGTTCACGTGGTACGCCGTGAGCGCCGCGTTCACCGGCTGGTAGAAGGTCGTCCCGCCCGAGGTGCAGTCGCCGCTGCCGCCCGAGGTGAGACCGAGCGCCTTGTCGCCGTCGAACAGGGGGCCGCCGGAGTCGCCGGCCTCGGCACAGACGTTGGTCTGGATCAGGCCGGTGACGATGCCGCCGTCCGTGTAGCGCACGGTGGCGTTGACCCCGGTGACGGTGCCGCCGTGGGTGCCGGTGGTCGACCCGGTGCGCAGGACCGACTCGCCGATGAAGGCGTTCGGGGCGGAGTTGAAGCCGCCGGGGTGGCTGAGCGCGGAGTTGTCGTAGCGGACCAGGGCGTAGTCGTGGCCGGGGAAGGTGGAGCTGATGGTGGGACCGATCCGGTTGCTGTGCGCGAGGTCGGTGTACCAGTCGGGGGCGACGTTGCCGCAGTGCCCGGCGGTGAGGAAGTAGTAGGTGCTGCCGCTGACCACGTTGAAGCCGAGCGAGCAGCGGTACTGGCCGCCGTAGATGGCGTCCCCGGGGGCGACCAGGGGCTTGAACACCCCGGGGACCCGGTGGATGGCCACGGTGGGCGCGTTGGGGCCGACGGCGCTCATCAGCTTGCCGAGCGAGATCGGGGACACGGTGCTGTCGGCGGTCACCACGACCCGTCCGGCGGCCTCGTCGACGTACCAGGCGGTGCCGTCGACCTCGGCCTTCAGGATGGCGTCGCTGACCGCCGTGAGCTGCTCCGGCCGGACGGCGCCGGTGGGAGCGGCGGTGGCGCCCGGCACGGCGACCGCGGTGGCGGTCAGCAGGCCGAGGGCCGTGGCGAGCAGGCGGAAGCGGCGTGTGGTGCGGGGGGTTCTGCGCATGGTCCTCACCGATCTCCTCCGGGAGCGAGCGGCCCTGAGGGTTGGGGCCGTGAAGCGCGGTCAGGCGGTGGGCGGACTTCGGCCGGTGCTCTCCGTGAGCGCGGCGGATGATCTGCTCCTGACAGGCACTGACCGGAAGTATGTGAAAACTGACCGTTCGGTACAAGCTTTCTGATGGGGTGTCGGCAGACCCGTGGACCTTGGGAGTCCACGGGTCCGCCGTTCGGAGGCGGTCACCCGCCCGCCGGCCGGCCGCTACCCGGTCCGCTACCCGGCGGGCACCGGCTCGGGGCCCGCCGGCCGCCGGTCGCGGTGGAGGGCGCGCAGCGAGAGCGCGCAGAACACTCCGAGGGCGCACAGCGCCAGCCAGGGGAGCGCGGCGAGCCCGGCCGCGCGGGCGGCGTCCAGGGCCGCGCCGGTCAGCAGGTTGCCCACGGTGATGCCGACCCCGCAGACGGTGTTGTAGAGCCCGTAGTGGGTGGCGACCAGACGGTCCCCGGAGAGCCGCACCACGGTGTCCATCTCGAACGGGTAGGCGAGCATGGTGCCCAGCGCCAGCAGGAACGCGGCCAGCGCCGGAGGCCCGGCGGCGAGCGCCCAGCGCCCGGGGCCCGACCCGGGGACGGGCAGGGCCGAGGCGGCGAGCAGCGGCAGGAACGCCCCGCCCATCACGGCCACCCCCGCGGCCAGGGCGGTGCCCGGCGCGGTCCGGGCCCGGCACCAGGCGGTGACCCTGGTCTGGAGCAGGATCGTGCCCAGCCCGGACACCGCGAACAGCAGCGCCGTGGCCACCGTCCCGCCGGTGCCGTCGCCGCCCAGCCGGCGGACCTCCAGCGGCAGCGCCAGGTAGACCTGGAAGGACAGCACGTACGAGCCGGTCATCGCCGCCGCGAACAGCAGGAACGGACGGTTGGCCAGCACCCCGCGCCACTGCCGCAGGACGCCGGCGCGCTCCGGTCCGCCGGCCGGCTCGGCCCCCCGGCGGGCCGGCAGCGAGCGGATCTGCACCGCGCTGAGCACCGCGAACACCCCGGCCGCGACCAGGCAGGTGGCGCGGAAGTCCACCGCCGTCAGCGCCATGCCGACCAGCGGGCCGAGCAGGATACCGGCCTGGTAGAACACGTTGAACAGCGCGAACGCGGCCACCCGCTGCTCGCCCGCGTCCCGCGCCAGGTACGCCCGGACGGCCGGGTTGAACAGCGCCCCGGCCAGGCCGGTGGCCGCCGAGGCCGCCACCAGGGCGGGCAGCGAGGACGACACGCCGAGCGCGGCGAAGCCGCCGGTGCGCAGCAGGCAGCCCGCGACGATCAACGGCTTGTAGCCGAACCGGTCGGCCAGCGTGCCGCCGACCAGGTACATGCCCTGCTGGGCGAAGTTGCGCACCCCGAGCACCAGCCCGACCGTCCAGCCGGCCAGGCCGAGGCCGCCGGACAGGTGGGCGGCCAGGTAGGGCATCAGCATGTAGAAGCCCAGGTTGATGGTGAACTGGTTGACCATCAGCAGCCGGACGCTGCGCTCGTGGCCGCGGTACTGGGCGGTCAGCTGCCTCACTGGGCACCGCCGAGGGCGGGCGCGAGGGTCAGCGGGTCGACCACCCGGGCGCAGCGCGACCAGCGGGTGACCTCCC
>NZ_JBHUAF010000631.1:0-2545 GCF_042789895.1 Kitasatospora sp. NPDC056783 | reverse complement strand
GGCCGACCGAGGAGCGGCGGCCGACCGAGGACCGGCATCCGGCCGGGGCGCGGCGGCCGACCGGGGCCGCCCCGGCCGAGACGCTGGCCGCGGCGGCCCGGGCATGGGAACCCGGTGCGCCCGTCGCCGGACGCACCGGGCCGGCCTTCGTCAGCCGCACCTGGCGCAGGCTGCGCGGCACGGCCCGCGCCGGAAGCAGCGCCTGACGTCCGCGGGGATCAGCCCTCCTCCCCCGGCCCCGTTCGCTGGGCGGGCACCGCGCGGTCCCGCTGGAGGTCCAGCAGTTCGCGGAACAGGCCGTCCGGCCGGGCGGCCAGCTCGGCCCAGGTGCCGGACTGGACGATCCGGCCCCGGTCCATCACCAGCACCCGGTCCGCGACCGCCGCGTTGGCGATGTTGTGGGTGACCAGCAGGGTGATCCGCCCCGGCGCGAGGTCGCGCAGGGCGTGCAGGATGCGGTGCTCGGCGCGCGGGTCCAGGTCGGAGGTCGGCTCGTCCAGGATCAGCAGGCCGGGGCTGCGCACCGTGCGGTAGAGCGCCCGGGCCACCGCCGCGCGCTGCCAGCCGCCACCCGACAACTCGGCACCGCCCCACCAGCCTTGGGCCAGCAGGGTGCGCCAGCCGGAGCGCAGCCGGCCGACGACCTCGTCGAAGCCGGTCCGCGCCGCCGCCTCCTCGACGTCGGCCATCAGCCGCTCGGTGCGGTGGCCGAGGTGGACGTTCTCGGCGGCGCCCAGCGGCCAGCGGGCGAACTCCTGCGGCACCCGGGCCACCCGGGACCACATGCCGTCCGCGTCCAGTTCCTCCACCGGCACGCCGTCCCAGGTGATCCGGCCGGACTGCGGCAGGTAGAGGCCGGAGAGCAGCTTCAGCAGGGTCGACTTCCCGCTGCCGTTCTGCCCGATGACGGCGACCACCTCCCCGGCCCGCAGCGTCATGCTGACCCCGCGCAGCGCCGGTTCCTGTTGGTCACCCGGGTAGGTGTGGACCAGGTCGGCCACCTCGACCGTCCGCGGGGCGTCCGGCACCAGCGAGCCGCGCCGGATCCGGTGGCCGCCGGCCTCGTCCAGGAAGGTGAAGTAGTCGTCGAGGTAGAGGCCCATCCGGTACAGCCGGGCTCCGTTGCCGACCAGGCCGTGCAGGCCGGTGGCGGCGGTGCGCAGCGCGAAGGTGGCGGTGCCGGCGGCGGCCAGGTCGATCCGGCCGGCGGCCACCAGGTAGAGCAGGGTGCCCCAGATCAGCGCGCTGCCCGCGCCGGTGCCGAGCGCCGCCAGCAGCGACACCCGGGCGGCCTGCCTGGTCGCCCGGTCGGCGGAGGCGATGATCTTCCCCTCGGCGCGGCGGTACTTGGCCATCAGGAACGGCGTGACCTGATCCGAACGGACCTGGTCGGCACGGGTCTTGTCGATCAGGAACCACCGGTAGACGCGCAGCGCCCCGCGCTCCTCGTCGGTGGCCACCGCCGCCAGGTAGTGGATCCGGGCGGTGCGGACGGCGCCCACCCCGGTCGGCACCGAGCCGAGCAGCAGCAGTGGCACCAGCCAGGGGTGCAGGGTGGCCAGGACGCCCGCGGCGGCGGCCAGCGAGACGGTGGAGGCGATCACGTCCTGGGCGTTGGAGAGCAGGTCGGGAGTGGTCGAGGCGCCCCGGTCGGCGGCCTCCCACTGCTCGTTGTAGGCGGGTTCGTCGTACGCCTTCAGCTCGGCGGCGCACCCGGCCGCGATCAGCCCCAGCTCCGCCTCCCTGGTGATCCGCGGCGAGACCCGCCCGGACAGGCCCACCACGGTGATGCCCAGCACGGCGCGCAGCGCGGCCGAGACGGTGAGCAGCAGCAGCGAGGGCGCGGCGGTGCGCAGGTGGCCGGTGACCGGGCCGGGCACCAGCAGCGCGCCCAGGGTGCCGGTGGTGGCGAACAGCGCGAGCGCCCCGAACACGCCGGCCAGCGCCTGGCAGACCAGCAGCAGCACGGTGGACGTCCGGTCCGCCGCCCAGGCCAGCGTCATCGCGCGGCGCACCAGGTGCGGCAGCCGGCGCAGCATGGCGCTCGCGGACATCGTGGCGGCGGCCTGGGCGCGGCGGTCGCCGGGGTAGCGCAGGCGCAGCTCCTCGTCGTGTTCGGTCTCGCTCCCGTCCGTGGCGGCCCGGGGTTCCTCGGGTTTCACGACCTGCTGGGACACGGTGTTCCTGGACACGGTGTTCCTCCCTGTGACGGCGGCCGGGGGCCGCGGCGGATCCACCCGCGGGCAGCCCTCACCGCCGAGTGGGCGTGGTGGGTCGGCAGCGGTGCCGGCGGGCACTCTGCTTCTGGGGGCGAGGGCGGTCTGCCGGGTGCGGACCCCGATCCTGGCAGCGGTCCGCGGAGCCGTCCGGCGTGTCCCGGGAGGTCTCACTCGATCCGGGTAAATCCGTGTCGGTGACGGCGAGTTGGTGGCAATCGATCACCGGGCCGGTCCGTGATGTTCGATTCCGGGAGGACCGCTCGGCATGCGATCGGACGATCCGATGGTCATCCCGCAACAGGCCCGGCCCGCGCGCGGGCCCCCTC
>NZ_JBHUAF010000630.1:0-2556 GCF_042789895.1 Kitasatospora sp. NPDC056783 | reverse complement strand
GTCGTCGCGTACGCCCTCGCCGGCTCGATGAAGGTCGACATCACCAAGGACGCCCTCGGCGTCGACCAGGACGGCAAGCCCGTCTTCCTCGAGGACATCTGGCCCTCCGAGGCCGAGGTCAACGACGTCGTGGCGAACGCCATCGGCGAGGACATGTTCAACAAGTCCTACCAGGACGTCTTCGCGGGCGACGCCCAGTGGCAGGCGCTGCCGATCCCGACCGGCAACACCTTCGAGTGGGACACCGAGTCCACCTACGTCCGCAAGCCCCCGTACTTCGAGGGCATGGCCAAGACCCCGAGCCCGGTGACCGACATCGCCGGCGCCCGCGTCCTGGCCAAGCTGGGCGACTCGGTCACCACCGACCACATCTCCCCGGCCGGCAACATCAAGCCGGGCACCCCGGCGGCGCAGTACCTGACCGCCAACGGTGTCGAGAAGCGCGACTTCAACTCCTACGGTTCCCGTCGTGGCAACCACGAGGTGATGATCCGCGGCACCTTCGCCAACATCCGCCTGCGCAACCAGATCGCGCCGGGCACCGAGGGCGGCTACACCCGCGACTTCACCCAGGCCGACGCGCCGGTGTCGTTCATCTACGACGCCTCGCAGAACTACCAGGCCGCCGGCACCCCGCTGGTCGTCCTGGCCGGCAAGGAGTACGGCTCGGGCTCGTCCCGCGACTGGGCCGCCAAGGGCACCGCGCTGCTGGGCGTCAAGGCCGTCATCGCCGAGTCGTACGAGCGCATCCACCGCTCGAACCTGATCGGCATGGGCGTCCTGCCGCTGCAGTTCCCGGAGGGCGAGAACGCCGACTCCCTCGGCCTGACCGGCGAGGAGACCTTCTCCTTCACCGGCGTGACCGAGCTCAACGAGGGCCGCACCCCGAAGACCGTCAAGGTCAAGGCCGCCAAGGCGGACGGGACCAGCAAGGAGTTCGACGCGGTCGTCCGCATCGACACCCCCGGTGAGGCGGACTACTACCGCAACGGCGGCATCCTGCAGTACGTGCTGCGCTCGCTGATCGGCTGAACCGAGGCACGGGCCTAGAGGGGCCGGACCGCACCACGCGGTCCGGCCCCTTTTGCATGCTGCGCCGGTTGCCGTCGCCCTCTTGTGCGGTGAACGGTGGATGGACTAAACCTCTGTGCCATCTGGTCCAGACCATTTGACGCCGCTTCAGAGAACAGGTCCGGTATGCCCACTCGCGCCTCAGCCCTGCTCGCAGCCGCCACCGCCGCCGCGCTGCTCGCCGCTCCCGCCACCGCCCACGCCGACAACGGAGGGCACGGCCCGAAGCTGAAGGGCCAGCGGGTCGGCTACTTCACCCAGTGGGGGGCCCAGAGCTCCGCCAAGCGGGTCCAGGACTCCGGCCAGGCGGGCAAGCTCACCGTCATCAACTACGCCTTCGGCAACGTGTCCGCCGAGGGCACCTGCTTCGAGAGCAACGAGCCCGGCCAGGGCGACGCCTACGACGACTACCAGCGCTCCTTCTCCGCCGCCCAGTCGGTGGACGGCGTGGCCGACGCCCCGGGGCAGCAGCTGAAGGGCCACTTCAACCAGCTGCGCAAGCTCAAGGCGAAGAACCCCCAGCTGCGCACGGTCATCTCGCTGGGCGGCTGGTCCTGGTCGAAGTACTTCTCCGACGCGGCCGCCACCGACGAGTCCCGCAAGAAGTTCGTCTCCTCCTGCATCGACCTCTACGTCAAGGGCAACCTGCCGGTCCTGCCCGGCTCCCCGGAGGGCGGCAAGGGCGCGGCCGCGGGCGTCTTCGACGGCATCGACATCGACTGGGAGTACCCGGGCGGCGGCGGGGACGACGGCAACGTGGTCCGCCCCGAGGACGGGCGCAACTTCACCCTGCTGATGGAGGAGTTCCGCGACCAGCTGGACGCGCTGAGCGGCAAGAAGGGCAAGCACTACCTGCTGACCGCCGCCGTCGCCGCCAACGAGAACGTCGCCGACCGGCTCGAACTGCCGCAGCTGAGCGAGTCGGTGGACTGGCTGAACGTCATGACCTACGACCTGCACGGCCCGTGGGAGGGCAAGGGCCCGGCCAACCACCAGGCCCCGCTGTACTCCGACCCGACCGACCCGGACCCGCGCAAGCGCAGCACCGACTCGGCGGTCAACCACTACCAGGACCGCGGCATGCCCTCCGAGCAGCTCGTCGTCGGCGCCCCGCTGTACGGCCACGGCTGGACGGGCGTCGCCCCCGGCAAGCGCGGCGGCCTCTACCAGAGCGCCACCGCGGCCGCGCCCGACCACTCGTACCAGGAGATCAACAAGCTGCCGGGCAAGGTCTACCTGGACCGTGACCACGGCGCGTCCTGGAAGTACGACGGCACCACCTTCTACAGCTACGACACCGCCGAGGTGCTCACCGAGAAGGCGCGGTACACGCGCTGGAACGACCTGGCCGGGGTGATGGTCTGGTCGCTGGACGGCGACGACGACCAGGGCAGCGCGCTCGCCGCGCTGGACCGCGGCCTGACCCGCGGCTGACCCGGGCTCCGCGACGCGAACGGCCGTGGGCCCCGCCCGCTCCTGGAAGCC
>NZ_JBHUAF010000629.1:0-2563 GCF_042789895.1 Kitasatospora sp. NPDC056783 | reverse complement strand
GTTTCGCCCCTGCTCGTCAGGCGGTGAGCACCGCCCCCGCCCCGGCCACCCCGGCCGCGTTGACCGCCTCCGGCACATCCAGGCCGGCCAGCACCCGGCGCACCGACTCGGCGACCGTCACCCCGGCCTTCTCCTGGGCCTCGACACTGCCCGCGCCCAGGTGCGGCGTCACCACCACGCCGTCCAGCCCGAACAGCGGCGAGTCCGTGCACGGCTCCGTCTCGAACACGTCCAGCCCGGCCCCGGCCACCCGGCCGTCCCGCAGCGCGTCCGCCAGCGCGGCCTCGTCCACGATGCCGCCCCGCGCGGCGTTGACGATCCGCACCCCGGGCTTGACCGCGCGCAGCGCCTCGGCACCGATCAGCCCCAGCGTCCGGGGATTCTTCGGCAGGTGCACGGTGACGAAGTCCGCCGTCGCCAGCAGCTCCTCCAGCCCGACCGCCCGCACGCCCAGCTCGGCCGCCCGCTCCGGCGCCACGTACGGGTCGTAGGCCACGACCTCCATGTCGAAGGCGGCCATCCGCCGGGCCACCAGCGAGCCGATCCGGCCCAGCCCGACCACGCCCAGCACCTTGCCGGCCAGCTCCACCCCGGTGAAGCGGCTTCGCTGCCACGACCCGCCCTTGAGCGAGGCGTCGGCCTGCGGGATGTTCCGGGCCACCGAGAGCAGCAGGCCGACGGCCAGCTCGGCGGCGCTGACGATGTTCGACGTCGGCGCGTTGACCACCAGCACCCCGGCCGCCGTCGCGGCGGCCACGTCCACGTTGTCCAGCCCCACTCCGGCCCGGGCGATCACCCGCAGGCCGGGCGCGGCGGCGATCGCCTCGGCGTCCATCCGCGTGGCGCTGCGCACCAGCACGGCGTCCGCCCCGCGCAGCGCGGCGAGCAGCGCGGGGCGGTCGGCGCCGTCGCAGCGGCGCACCTCCACCTCCGGGCCGAGCACGGCGACGGTCGCCGGGGACAGTTCCTCGGCGAGCAGCACCACGGGCCGACGGACGGAAGGGAGCGCGCCAACGGGAGAGCCGTTCATCCGGTCATCCACCTCTGCTATCCACCAATTCGAGAAGTTCACACACATTCGGGAGTTCGTGGGACCCGGGGAGTTCGTGAGACCCGGGGAGTCGCGGGCCCCGGGGAGTCGCGGGCCCCGGAAGGCCGGAACGCTCAGCCCGCCGGAAGCACCTCGACGCTGCCGCCGTCGCTCCGGACGCTGACCTTGTGCGGGGAGGCCGGATCGGTCCTGACCTTCACGTTCTGCTTCCCGCCGTCCGCCGCCGCGTCGACCGCGTACGCCGCGTCGGGCAGGCGGGCGGTGACGCTGCCGCCGGCCGACTCGATGCGCACCCGGTCCGGCGCCTCGGCGAAGGCGGCGTTCACGGTGCCGCCGTCCGCCTTGGCGGTGAACGACTTCGACGTCAGCCCGCCCGCCAGCACCTTGCCGCCGTCGGAGGTCAGGTCGAGCGCCCCGGCCAGCCCGGTGACGTTCACGTCGCCACCGCTGTTGCGCACCGTCACCGCGAGCCCCTTCGGCACCACGACCCGGTAGCCCACCTGGCACACCTTGTGGCCGAGGCCGTGCCCGCACTCCGAGGCGTCCAGCGCGAGCAGCCCGTCGGCGGTCTTGTGGGAAACGGACGGCTTGTCACCGTCGTACCGGATGGTCTCGGTCACCTGGACGCCGCCCTCGGCGCCCGCGACCACCTCGACCAGCCCGCCCGGGCTCTTGATCCGCAGCGCGGTGACCGGATCGCCCACCTGGTACGAGTTGCTCTCGGCGGTGACCTCGCCGCCACCGCACGCCGTGAGCAGCGCTCCCAGCGCGGTGGTGACGACGATCGGCGCGATCACCCGGCTGTACCGGACGACGGCGCTGCGGCTGTTCGGTCGGGACGGCTGCACGGCTGCATCCTTCGCTCGCGGCGGCGGGGTTCTGGCGGAATCCTTCCCCCCGAGCTTCCCCTGCGCGGTCATACCGATCCCATACGCTTTCCATCCGCGGTCCACCCTCCGGGACACGGGGGCGGCGGAGTGGACCGTGTGACCGATGTGGTCCGATGCTGTGCGTCCTGCCCCGGCACCCGCACCAGCGGCCCGCCGAGCAGCCACTATGGCCGAGGTATAGACGGCCTGGGCAGAGTCGGACCATACATGCCCCGTCCCCGAAGGAGGCAGCGATGGCCAGCCGCTCCGAGCCGAGCCCCCACGAGACGGCGGACGGGCCCGTTCCGTCCGCCCGTGGCACCGGCCCCGGGCCGGGCCACGCCGCGCGCAACCACGAGGAGTTGCTGCGCGACCGCCGGGCGGCCCTTCGCCAGGACCCGGCCGCCGTCGGCGCGGCCGAACTCTCCCGTCACGTGCTCGGCTGGGCCCGCAGCCTGGACGCCGGGGAGCGTGTCCTGCGCGAGGCGCTGCGCGACGCCGCCTCCCCGACGGTCCACCCGGACGGTGCCGGTGCCGACGTCGGCACCGGCACCGACGCCGCGGCCCTCGGCCGGGCCGCCCCCCTCGCCGCGGGCGACCGGGGAGACCAAGCGGAAAGCGAAAACGATGAATGAAAAACCCG
>NZ_JBHUAF010000628.1:0-2602 GCF_042789895.1 Kitasatospora sp. NPDC056783 | reverse complement strand
CACCGACAGCGAGGGCCGCCGGGGGGTGGCCCCGACGGCCCTCGCGCGACCGCGGCCCGACGGCCTGCCGGCGTGGAAGAACCGGTTTAGAAGAAGCCGTCGTCCTCGTAGTAGTTGTTGACGACCACCTGCGGATCGTCGTCGAACGCCTCGTTCAGCAGCGCGCCGCCGACCAGGCCGGCCGCGCCGGCGCCGATCAGGGCGCCGGTGCCGAAGCGCCGCCCGCCCTGGGCCTGCTGACCGGGCACCTGGGGCTGGCCCTGCTGGACCGGCTGCGGGTAGCCGGCCTGCGCCGGGGTGTAGAACGGCGGGACGTTGGTCTGCACCCGCTGGGCGCAGGCCACACAGGCCTCGATCTGGCGTGGCACACCCCACTGCGGCGACCAGAACACCGCTGTGGTGCCGACGCCGTGCGAGGGGTCGAAGAAGCACGTCACTGGGGAACTCCCTGGTCCTGGCTGGTTCATCGGAACGATCGGCGCGGCGGCGGGCACCGGCGGGGCGGCCGGCGGCGCCGGCGGAGCCGGCACGGCGGGGGCCACGGGCGGAGCGGGGGCCACGGGCGCGGCGGGAGCGGGCTGCAGGACGTCCACCCCGAAGTCCGTGGCGATGCCCGCCAGCCCCGTGGCGTACCCCTGCCCGACCGCCCGGAACTTCCAGTCCGCGCCGTGCCGGTACAGCTCGCCGAACACCATCGCCGTCTCGCCGCCGCCCTCCGGCACCAGCTCGTAGCGGGCCGCCTCGACGCCGCCGTCCTGGTCGGCGACCCGGATGTAGGCGCCGCGGACCTGCCCGAAGGTCTGCCGCCGCTGGGCCGCGTCGTAGATCGCCACCGCGAAGACGACCTTCTCCACCTCGGCGGGGACTTCGGCGAGCCGGACCTCGATCTGCTCCCGGTCGGCGCCGCCGGCGGAGTCCCCGTGGTGGCGGACCGAGCAGTCCGGGCTCCGCAGGTTGTTGAAGAAGACGAAGTTCCGGTCCGAGGCGACCTTCCCGTCCGCCCCGCAGAGCAGTGCGCTGGCGTCCAGGTCGTACCCGGGCCCGGCCGCCCAGCCGAGGCCCACCCGGGCCACCCGGAGCCCGGGGGCCTGCTTGCCCAGGGAGACGTTGCCGCCCTTCGTCAGGGCCACGCTCATGGAACTCCTCCACCACCGTACGAGTACCGCTCTTCGACCACGACAACGCTGTAGAGCTCACACCGGTTCCCGGTCGAACCATCGGCTTTCGGTCGAGACGAAACACCGCGCCGACGCCCTGGCGGGCCGTCAGGTCCAGACCTATTGTCAGCAGACATGACATGTCTACGCCGCGCTGCCGGACTGGCCGCCGCACTCACCGGAACGCTCGCCGCCCTGCTGGCCCCGGCCGTCGCCCAGGCCGCTCCGGCCGGTTGCCGCACCTCGGCCACGGTGCCGCTGGACCCCGAGCAGAACCGCCTCCAGGACTCCCGCACCACCGCCTTCACCGAGCGCTCGGGCCTCGGCGAACTACCCGCGGCCTTCCCCGCCGCGCTGTGCGCCGCCCGCAACGCCCGGCAGGCCGAGCGGGTGGTGGACACCTGGGGCCGCGACCTCTGGCGGGCCGGCCTGGACCGCGCCCAGGGCCGCCGGCCGAGCGGCGAACTGCCCGCCCGGGACGACCGCCCGCTGTACTGGACCAGGCTCGCCATGACCGTCCAGCTCGCCCGCTGGCAGCCCCGGTTCGACGTCGACCACGCCGCGCTGCGGTCCCGCTTCGAGGACGCCTCCCGCGGCCTGGACGACGGCTTCAGCTCCGCCCACGGCGTCCGGCGGATCTTCGTCAGCGGCTTCGACCCGTACGGCCTGGGCACCGAGCCGCGCCGCTCCAACCCCTCCGGCTCGGCCGTCCTGCAACTGCACGGGCAGCGGATCACCCTCGCCGACGGCAGCACCGCCGAGGTCCGGGCGGTGGTCCTGCCGGTGCGCTACGGGGACTTCGACGAGGGCATCGTGGAGCGCGCCTTCACCCCGCACCTGCGGCCGGGCCGGCAGTCCGCCGACCTGATCACCACCATCAGCCAGGGCTACCCCGGCAAGTTCACCCTGGAGGAGTGGGCCGGCCGCGCCCGCTCCGCCGACCCGGCCCCGGACAACAGGGACGCGCTCTCCGGCGGCACCACCCAGCACCCGGTGGACGCCCCGGGCCTGGGCGCCGGACCGCAGTTCATCCGCACCACCCTGCCGGTCGACGCCATGACGGCCGTCCAGCAGCCCTTCCCGGTGCAGCTCGACACCTTCGTCACCGAGATCCCGATGGGCGCCACCGACCCGGTCTACCGGCCCGACGGTCCCACCCCCGGCTCCCGCGCGGTCGCCGGGGGCGGCGGCGGGTACCTGTCCAACGAGATCGCCTACCGCTCCAACCGGCTGCGCCTGCTCACCGCCCCGCAGCTGCCCGGCGGGCACCTGCACACCCCCGTCCTCACCGGTCTGCCGGCCGACCCGCAGCAGCTCACCGCACCGGAGTTCGAGCGGAACGAGGCCGCGATCGGCGACCAGGTGCGGGCGATCCTGAGCTCCGTCCGGCTCCGCCCCTGACGGTCCGCCGGGCCGGGCGCCCGCTACGCCGGGCCGGCGTAGCG
>NZ_JBHUAF010000627.1:0-2639 GCF_042789895.1 Kitasatospora sp. NPDC056783 | reverse complement strand
GTCCTCAGCGGCGTCGCCGGACTGGTGGCCGGCGCGTTCTCGATGGCGTTGGGCGAGTACACCTCCGTCACCACGCAGAACGAGCAGATCGACGCCGAGGTGGTCACCGAGCGCGCCGCGTTCCGGAAGTACCCGGACGCCGAGGAGGCCGAGCTGGTGGACATGCTCACCGACATGGGCATGACCCGGGGCCCCGCGCGATAGCCTGGAGCCGATTGACGGGGCCGCGCCCACTGCGGGCGGGGCGCCCACCAGCGCCCGGGCGCGCCCCGGGCGGCCGACGAAGCGAGGGGTAGCCCAGCCGTGCGCATTGCCAGGTTTTCCGTCCGGGAAGGGAGCCCTGCCGCCGGCAGCGTCTCCTTCGGCGTGGTGGAGGGCGACCCTTCCCGGCCCGACTCGCTGGTCGTCCACGCGCTGGCCGGCCACCCGTTCGGCCAGCCCCAGCCCACCGGCGAGAGTTACCGCTTCCAGGACGTCCGGCTGCTCAGCCCGATGCTCCCGAACAAGATCGTGGCGGTCGGCCGCAACTACGCGGCGCACGCGGCCGAGCTGGGCAACGACGTCCCGGACGTCCCGCTCACCTTCTTCAAGCCGTCCACCTCGGTGATCGGCCCGACCGAGAGCATCGCCTACCCGCCGTTCTCCTCGGACGTCCACCACGAGGCCGAGCTGGCCGTGGTGATCGGCCGGATGTGCCGCGAGGTGCCGCTGGACCGGGTGCCCGAGGTGATCCTCGGCTACACCTGCGCCAACGACGTCACCGCCCGGGACGTCCAGCAGCGCGAGGGCCAGTGGGCCCGGGCCAAGGGCTTCGACACGGCCTGCCCGCTGGGCCCCTGGATCGAGACCGACCTCGACCCGGGCGACCTCGCGATCACCTGCACGGTCAACGGCGAGCTCCGCCAGACCGGCCGCACCTCCCTGATGATCCGCTCGGTCGCCGAGCTGGTCGTCCACATCTCCGAGGCCATGACGCTGCTGCCCGGCGACGTCATCCTCACCGGCACGCCCGCAGGGGTGGGCCCCCTCAACGTCGGCGACGAGGTCGCCGTCTCCATCGAAGGCATCGGCACTCTCACCAACAAGGTGATCAAGCGTGGCTAACACAAACCCGGACGTCCGGGTTCGCTTCTGTCCCTCCCCGACCGGCAACCCCCACGTGGGGATGGTCCGCACGGCCCTCTTCAACTGGGCCTACGCCCGCCACACCGGCGGCAAGCTGGTCTTCCGGATCGAGGACACCGACTCCGCCCGCGACTCCGAGGAGTCGTACCACCAGCTGCTCGACGCCATGCGCTGGCTCGGCCTGGACTGGGACGAGGGCCCGGAGGTCGGCGGCCCGCACGCGCCGTACCGCCAGTCGCAGCGGATGGACATCTACGCCGATGTCGCCCGCCGCCTGCGGGAGGCCGGCCACGCCTACCACTGCTACTGCTCCACCGAGGAGCTGGACGCCCGCCGCGAGGCCGCCCGCGCCGCCGGCAAGCCCTCCGGCTACGACGGCCACTGCCGTGACCTGACGGACGAGCAGGTCGCCGTCTACAAGCTGGAGAAGCGCGAGCCGATCCTGCGCTTCCGGATGCCCGACAAGACCATCAGCTTCGACGACCTGGTCCGCGGCACGCTCACCTTCGAGCCGGAGAACGTGCCGGACTACGGCATCGTCCGGGCCAACGGCGCCCCGCTGTACACCCTGGTCAACCCGGTGGACGACGCCCTGATGGGCATCACCCACGTGCTGCGCGGCGAGGACCTGCTGTCCTCCACCCCGCGGCAGGTCGCGCTGTACGCCGCGCTGGCCGAGATCGGCGTCGGCGAGGGCACCACCCCGCGCTTCGGCCACCTGCCGTACGTGATGGGCGAGGGCAACAAGAAGCTCTCCAAGCGCGACCCGCAGGCCTCGCTCAACATGTACCGCGAGCTCGGCTTCATCCGTGAGGGCCTGCTCAACTACCTGTCCCTGCTGGGCTGGTCGCTGGCCGAGGACCGCGACCTGTTCTCCATGGACGAGCTGGTCGCCGCCTTCGACATCGCGAAGGTCAACTCCAACCCGGCCCGCTTCGACCTGAAGAAGTGCGAGGCGATCAACGCCGAGCACGTCCGCCGGCTGGCCCCGGAGGACTTCGTCGGCCGCCTGGTGCCCTTCCTCCAGGGCGCCGGTCTGCTGCCGGCCGAGCCCACCGCCGAGCAGCTGGACCTGCTCGCCAAGGTGGCGCCGCTCACCCAGGAGCGGATGGTCGTGCTGAGCGAGATCGTGAACATGGCCGGCTTCCTGTTCGTGGCGCCGGAGGACTTCGCCCTCGACCCGGACGACGCCGCCAAGGTGCTGACCGCGGACTCCCGCCCGGTGCTGGAGGCCAGCGTCAAGGCGCTGGAGGAGCTCGGGGACTTCACCCCGGAGCCGATCCAGGCCGCGCTGCGCGAGGCGCTGGTGGCCGGGCTGGGCATCAAGCCCAAGCTCGCCTTCACGCCGCTGCGGGTGGCCGTCACGGGCCGTCGGGTCTCCCCGCCGCTGTTCGAGTCCATGGAGCTCCTGGGACGCCCTGAGACGCTGCGCCGGCTGCGGGCCGCCCTGGACGCCCTCCCGGCCGCCTGACGGGCTTCCGAACAGGCCGCGGGCCCGGCGGCGTGCCGGGCCC
>NZ_JBHUAF010000626.1:0-2670 GCF_042789895.1 Kitasatospora sp. NPDC056783 | reverse complement strand
GACCTCCGGCTCCCAGCTCCTCGTCGCGGGCCTCGTCGCCAGTACCCTGGCCACCGGATGTGAGGCCCGGTTCGAGGGCGACGACGAGTACCAGGCGGCTTCCGCCCACGCCGGCACCGCGGTCGGCGTCTGATTCGCCGGTGCCTGACCGAAGATCCCCAACCAACCGAAGGACACGAACGGTCACGAACGCGGCGCAGGCGTTCCGCTCCTCGGGACCAGGAGCGCCGAGGAGCACGCCCGCGCCGTCCGCCGCCCGCCCCGGACCTCACCCAGAGTGGGCGTCATGACCGAGCCACGACCCACCTCGCCCTTCCACACCACCGACCTCGACCGGCGGCCGCCGCGCGCGGGGCGTTCCACCTGTCGGTGACGATGTTCGCCGCCGTCGCCCACCGGCCCGGCTGATCCGGAACTTCCTTGATCCCGCGGGTGGTCGGCCTCAGAGCCGGTGCAGCGCCACCTCGCACAGCCGGCACCGCCGCTGCTCCAGCTCCGGCGGGTACCACGGCTCGCCCGGCCTGGCGGGGCGGTAGTGGGAGTGCTCCATCGGAGCGGTGTCCAGCCCGCAGAGGGTGCGCGCCTGCGGGTCCTCCGGGACGTCGGGGTCCTGGCCCGCGGCGTGCACCGCGACCACACCGGGGCTCACGCCCTCGGCGCCGAGGGCCTGGTCCGGGGCCAGTTCGAAGAGGACGACGATCGAAGCCACGCTCCCACCGTGGCGGGCGGCGGCCGTCCGCGCATTTCGATCTTCACCCGCCGACGCCGACGGGGCCGGCCCGCACACCCGGCCCGGCTCCGCCCCTTTCCGACCGCGCGCCGGGCCGCGATACTGGCCGTATGGGTTTCATCGTCTTCCTGACGCTGCCGGGGCTCGTCCTGCTGCTCACCGCGCTGGCGGTGGTCGACCAGGTGCTGCTGCGGGCCGGCCGGGCCGGTCTGCTGCCCTGGCGGACCGGCGCCCGGCAGGGGCAGGTCTCCGCGACCGGGTTCGAGCAGCTGCACGCCACCTTCTCGGCCGGCAAGCAGCACGAGCTCAAGGAGCGGCAGTCCTCACTGATGCTGCGCGACGACGACGAGGACGGCGCCCCGCCCAACCGCACCGGGGTGGACCTGGTGCACGGCTCGGCGGTGATCCGACTGCCGGGAAAGGCCTCCTGAGGCCCTCCGCTCCGGCCCGGACCGACGAGTCTGCGCCCAGTGGATCCCACCGGCCCCGCCTCCGCATCGGCCCCGGGATGTAAACCCGTGGGCCAATGCCGGCTGACGGTAGATCACTCCGTGGACTGACGCCTCCGATCCGCGCCCCGTGACAGCGTTCGGCGCATGGACACCACGCCGATGGACACCGCCACACCGACGGACACCGCGCCCCTCGCCCGCCGCGCCGGGCTGCCGCGCCGGCGCCTGCTGGGCGCCGCCCTCGCGATGGGTGCCGCCGCGCCGCTGGGCCTCGCCCGCGCCGCCTCGGCCGCTTCCGCCCCCTCTTCCGTTCCCGCTTCCGCCCCCTCTTCCGCCGCCGTGCCCGGCACCGCCACGGACGCCCCCGCCCGGCTCACCCTGACCGCGCCCACCGGCCCGTTCCCGGTGGGCATGGTGCCGCTGCACCTGCGCGCCGAGTCCCGGCCGGACCCGAACGCCAGGCCCGGGCGGTTCCGCGAGCTGATGGCCACCGTCTGGTACCCGGCCCGGGCCTCGGACGCCGCCTCGTACCCGCTCGCCCCCTGGATGACGGAGGGCGCGATGCGCGCCTTCCTCGACGACGCCGGCTTCCCGCTCCCCCTCGCGCTCACCCCGCTCACCGCGGGCCACCAGGGCGCACCCGTCCACCGCGCCGGCCGGCCGCTGCCCGTCGTCCTCTACTCCCACGGCGCGGGCGGCCACCGCGGCGACCACACCATCGTGTGCCAGGAGCTGGCCAGTCACGGCTTCGCCGTCGTCACCGTCGACCACACCCATGACGGGTTCACCGAGTTCCCGGACGGCACCGTCGTCACCCGGGACGGCGTCGCCCCCGGCCTGTACCCGAGGGACTACGCCGCGGACCTGCTCTTCCTGTTCGACCGCGTCGTCGACCTCGCCGACGGCCGCAACCCCGACGTCGACGGCCGCCCCCTGCCGGCCGGCCTGCCCGGCGCCCTGGACGCGCGGAACATCGGCGCCTGCGGCTGGTCCAAGGGCGGCACCGCCGTCGCCCTCGCGATGGGCGCCGACCCGCGCATCCGCGCCGGACTCACCTTCGACGGGCGGATGGAGTCGAACCCCGCCCCCGGCGCCGACATCGACCGCCCGTTCATGCTGATGACCGCCAAGTACACCCGGGCCGCCAGCCCGTACGTCGAGACCTTCTGGAACCACCTGCGCGGCTGGCGCCTCGACGTCCAGGCCACCGGCGCCCTCCACCCCTCCTACGGCGACAACATGACGCTGGTCCCCCAGGCGGGCCGGCTGCTCGGCATGACCGAGGAGCAGATCCAGTCCCAGGTCGGCACCCTCGACCCCGAGCGCGGCACCCGCATCCAACAGGCCTACCCGCTCGCCTTCTTCGACCTCCACCTGCGGGGCCGCCACCACGGCAACCTGCTCGACGGCCCGTCCAGGGCCTTCCCCGAGGTCGTCCACCACCCGTAGGCCCGGCGGACGGCGGGGCGGCCGCCACGGGGGTACGGC
>NZ_JBHUAF010000625.1:0-2670 GCF_042789895.1 Kitasatospora sp. NPDC056783 | reverse complement strand
CCCGTGGGGCTCAGTGGTCCTCGTCGTCGTCGCCCTCGATGGCGGCCGGGCGGCTGCTGGAGAGCGCCTCGAAGGCGAGGAACTCGGCCTCCGCCGCGTCCCGGCCCTTCTGCTTCTCGCGGCGACGGTCGACGGCCGGGCGCGGGCTCTCGAAGCGGTGGTCCTCACCGCGGCGGCCGAGCATCTCGGCGCCGGCGGCCATCGTCGGCTCCCAGTCGAACACGACGGCGTTCTCCTCGGGGCCGATGATGACGGTGTCGCCCTCGTGCGCACCGATCTTCCACAGCTCCTGCTCGATGCCGAGGCGGGCCAGCCGGTCGGCGAGGTAGCCGACGGCCTCGTCGTTGCTGAAGTCGGTCTGGCGGACCCAGCGCTCCGGCTTGACGCCGCGGATGTGGTACGCGCCGTCCTCCTCGGTGATGGTGAAGCCCGCGTCGTCGACGGCCTTGGGCCGCAGCACGATCCGGGTGGACTCCTCGGCCGGCTTGGCGGCGCGGGCCTCGGCGACGATCCCGGCCATCGCGAAGCTCAGCTCGCGCAGGCCCTTGCGGGAGGCGGCGGAGACTTCGAACACCCGGAAGCCGCGCTCCTCCAGGGAGGCGCGGGTCAGGTCGGCGATGTCCTGGCCGTCCGGAACGTCCACCTTGTTGAGCGCGACCAGGCGCGGGCGGTCGTCCAGGCCGCCGTACTCGGCGAGCTCGGCCTCGATGGTCTCCAGGTCGGTCAGCGGGTCACGGCCGGGCTCCAGGGTGGCGCAGTCCAGCACGTGCACCAGCACCGAACAACGCTCGACGTGCCGCAGGAACTCCAGGCCGAGGCCGCGGCCCTGGCTGGCGCCCGGGATCAGGCCGGGCACGTCGGCGATGGTGTAGACGGTCTCGCCCGCGGTGACCACGCCGAGGTTGGGGATCAGGGTGGTGAACGGGTAGTCCGCGATCTTCGGCTTGGCGGCCGAGAGCACCGAGATCAGCGAGGACTTGCCGGCGCTCGGGTAGCCCACCAGGGCCACGTCGGCGACGGACTTGAGCTCCATGACGATGTCACGGGCCTCGCCGGGCTCGCCGAGCAGCGCGAAGCCGGGCGCCTTGCGGCGGGCCGAGGCCAGCGCGGCGTTGCCGAGGCCGCCGCGGCCGCCCTGGGCGGCGACGAAGCTGGTGCCGTGTCCGACCAGGTCGGCCAGCACGTTGCCCTTGCGGTCCAGCACCACGGTGCCGTCCGGCACCAGCAGGACGAGGTTCTCGCCGTCCGCGCCGGTGCGGTGGCCGCCCGCGCCCGGCTTGCCGTTGGTGGCCTTGCGCTTGGGCGAGTGGTGGTACTCGAGCAGGGTGGTGACCTGCGAGTCCACGGTGAGGATGACGCTGCCGCCCTCACCGCCGTTGCCGCCGTCCGGTCCGCCGAGCGGCTTGAACTTCTCGCGGTGCACGGAGGCGCAGCCGTGGCCCCCGTTACCCGCGGCGACGTGAAGTTCGACGCGGTCCACGAAGGTGGTCATGGGTGTGCCTCCAGTGCGCGAGAGTCTGCTTGCTACCTGCGTAAAGCGCGAAGGGTGGACCGGAGAATTCCGGCCCACCCTTCACTGTGGGTCTTCTCAGACCCGGTGGGTCATGTCAGACCCGGGAGTCCGCGGGGACTCAGGCCTCGACGGCCACGATGTTGACGACCTTGCGGCCGCGACGGTTGCCGAACTGCACCGCACCGGCGGTCAGCGCGAACAGGGTGTCGTCGCCACCGCGGCCGACACCGGCACCCGGGTGGAAGTGGGTGCCGCGCTGGCGGACGAGGATCTCGCCGGCCGAGACGACCTGGCCACCGAAGCGCTTGACGCCGAGGCGCTGGGCGTTCGAGTCACGGCCGTTACGAGTAGAGCTTGCGCCCTTCTTGTGTGCCATCTTTCGCTATCCCCTTACTTGCTGACCGAGTCGATGCTGGTGATGCGCACCGCGGTGTGCTGCTGACGGTGACCCTGACGACGGCGGTAGCCGGTCTTGTTCTTGTAACGCAGGATGACGATCTTGTCACCCTTGGTCTGGTCGACCACCTCGGCGTGAGCCTTCACGCCGGCCAGGACCCACGGGTCGGAGGTGACAGCGTCACCGTCGACGACGAGGATGGTCGAGAGCTCGACCGAGTCACCCTGCTTGGCCTCGATACGGTCGATCTCCAGCACGTCGCCGACGGCGACCTTGTGCTGGCGGCCGCCTGCGCGAACGATCGCGTACATGCGGTACCTGCTTTCCTTGCTCGGTCGGAACCCCCGACGCCAGCCACCTGGGTACGGACACAGGAGCCTCTCCCCGGCCCTCCGCGCGAACGCGGCGACCTCGGGAAGGTGATGTGCTCGGGAGCGTGGCGTAGACACGCCGAAGGTCAAGAATACGGACCGGCCGCCCCAGGGGCAAACCGGCCCGTACGGCCCGGGGCGGGATCGCTCCCGCCCCGGGGCGTGGGCACTACTCGGCTGCCGTATCACCCTCGGCGGCCGCGGCCTTCTTGGCCGCCGCGCTCGTCCGCTTGGTGGCGGTCTTGCGGGCGGTGGTCTTCTTGGCCGCCGCGGTGGTCTTCTTGGCGGCGGTCTTCTTCGCGGCGGTCTTGCGGGCGGCCCGCTTCTTCGGCGCCGGAGCCTCCTCGGCGGGAGCCTCCTCGACCGGCGCCTCGGCGGCCTCCGGGGCC
>NZ_JBHUAF010000624.1:0-2690 GCF_042789895.1 Kitasatospora sp. NPDC056783 | reverse complement strand
GAACGGACGGAACAGCGGACGACGGCCCCGTGCGCGGCCTTCGGGCCGCGCGGCCACGGGGCCGCCCCGGCCCCGGACGCCCCCGGCCGGGTCACTCATCGGGCTTCTCCTCGGCCCGGCGGAACGGACGGAACAGCGAGCACCGCCCGCCCCCCACGCCGCCGCCCGGCCGCACGGCCGCGGGTGCCGCCCGGCAGAGACGGACCCCGGCCGCCGAGCCGTCGGCGGACCGCCCGCGCGCATCGCACGGGCCTCGACGGGCCGGCCCGTCGCGCCGGCACCCACGGCCGGACCGGTCACTCATCGGAAGCCCCTTCGGCCGTGGCGCGGCGGACGGCTCGGCGGGCGTCGGCGCGCCACGCGTTCCCCCGGCCCGGCCGGTACGTCTCCACCACCAGTTCGACGGCCCGGCGCGGCTCCGTCCGCCCCGCGATGCCCGGCAGGGCCTCCTCCAGCACCACGCCGCCCGGGTACCGGGTGAGCCATCTGGCCAGGTGGCACAGGTGCAGCGGATTGCCGAGGTCGACGGGCTGCGGCTTGGGCGCGCGCAGGTGGGCCACGAAGGCGTCGCCCGGGGTGCCCGCCGGGTCGGCGGCGGCCGGTACGGGGTGAAGGAAGAGCTGCTCGGACAGGCCGAGCCGGGCCCGCCAGCGCGCGACGGCCGTGGCGGGGACTCCGTCCGGGCCCGGGTCGGCGGCCAGGTCGGCCCGCAGGGCGTCGAGCACCCCGGCGGGCAGGTGCCAGCGGCGGCGGGCGAGGATGACGTGCCGGTGGCGCAGGCGAGGGGTGCGCCGGACGCTGCCGCCGGGCGCGGCCAGGGTGGTGCGCGGCAGCAGCGGGCGGAAGTCGACGGCGCCGTTGGGGTGGTCGGCGAGCAGTGGTCCGATTCGTTGGGGCAGCATGACAGGGGCGAGGAATCCCAGGTAGAGGACGTCGAGCAGTTCGCCGGTGCTCCGCAGTCGCAGGCGGAGCTGGTCGTCCGCGAGGTCGTGCACAAGGTCGAGGTCGGCTTCGGCGAGGCTGGTCCACCGCCGGTCGGGGCCGATCTCGTCGGCGAGCAGCAGCGGGTGGAGGTTGGCGTTGAAGCCGCCGACCGGGCGGACCTGGGCGGCGCGGGCGCCGTCGCCGAGCCCGGCCCGCAGCGCCCGGGAGACTTCGTCGGCGGCCCACGGGGCCGTGCCGTCGAGGAACCGGCTGGTGAAGCGCCCCCACCCGCCGTAGACGTGGTTGACGCACAACAGGCCGTCCACGGAATCGCGTTGGAGGAACCAGGAGTAGCCGAGCGGCCGGGCGGCGGTCCAGTCGGGCAGCCGGTCCGCCAGGGCGCGGACCAGCTCGGCGGGGAGCAGCAGTTCGCCGTCCGTCTCCGGGAGGTCCGCGAACTCGGCGCGCAGCTCGGCCAGTTCGCCGGGCGGCGCCGCCTCGGCCCAGGCCTGTGCCGCCTCCGCCCCGAAGTCCCACGGGGTGTCACACACCCCGCCCGCCCCGTAGCGGGCGACGAACCGGTCGCGGGCCGCCCGGCGCATCAGATGTCCGTGGTCGAACAGCTCGGCGACCGCGGTGAGTTCGGCGATCGCCACCTGGTCCGCCGGCCCCGGACGGTGCTCCGGCGGCGCCGGTGCGTGGACGTCCTCGCTGAGCACGCTGAGCGGCGCGGCCTCGTCCGGCACGGGCCGTCCGGCGTCGGCCGGCACCCGCCGCCAGTCCTCGGCGAGCGCGGCCAGCAGCGCGGGCCGGCGCCCGCCCGGTGCTTCGGCCAACGCCTGGGTGTCCAGGGCGAGTCGATCGACGCGCTCGGCCGTCTCGGTGCCCTGCGGCCACTGCCGGAGCCAGCCGGCGAGGCTGCGGAGCGGCTGGGGGTCCTGCGGGTCGACCGGCTCGGTGGGCACCAGCAGTCTGGCCGCCAGAAGCCGATCGACGAAGCGGTGCGCGGCCGGGTCCTCTCCCGGGCGGCCGAGGGCCTCGCCGAGCCTGGCGGCGAGCCGGTCCGGCCGCTCCGGGGTGGCCGCGAGCGAGGCGAACAGGGCCAGTTCGGGCCGGTCGGCGAGTTCGACCTCCTCCTCCCGGGTGACGAGGTAGCGCCCGCCCGCGAACACCACCTCGGCGCGGGCGTAGCGGGCCCGGCCGTCGGCGGTCCGGGCGGCGCCGGCCATCCGGTGCGGCAGGGTCCGGCTGCGGCGCGGTTCGTCGAGCAGGGCCTGGACGAGTGCGGCGACCAGCGCCCGGTTCTCCCGGACGACCGCGCGCGGTTCTCCCGCCTCCGCCTCCCCCGGGGGTCTCTCCCCCGAGGCCCAGCCGACGGCGGTGAACCAGGACAGCGGGCCGGTCTTGGTGGTGGCCCGCAGGGCGTGGCGCAGCACCGCCGCCTCCTCCTTGCGTGCCCGGCCGCGCGGCTCCCCGCTCGCCCCCGCCGTACGGTCCACGGCGCGCAGCAGTTCGGCGCTGGTGAGCGCGACGGCACGGGTGAAGGCGGGCTCCCGGCAGATGCCCGCGAGGGCGGCTCGTTCGGCGGCCAGGGCAGGCGGAACGGCGTCCGCGAGCGCGGCCAGCAGCGCCCGGGCGGCGGCCGAGGCGAAGGGCTGGGCGGGCCGGGCTAGGACGGTGGAGCGCACCAGGGCGTGGTCGGCGGTGTACGCGGCCGGGGTCGGCGCCTGGGCACCGCTGGTGGCCCGGTCCTCCCGGGACAGGGC
>NZ_JBHUAF010000623.1:0-2727 GCF_042789895.1 Kitasatospora sp. NPDC056783 | reverse complement strand
CCTGAAACCCGTCGCCTGAATTCCGCCGGCCGTCGGCTGGCCGCCGCCCGCCGTCCCCCGGTCCGCCGCCACCCCCTCACCCCGCTCATGGGAGAGTGGTTAGCAGCGAAGGGAGCGCGAACGTGCTGATGGACAAGGTGGCGGAGATACTCGCCGAGGCGTCGGCCGAGGCGGTGGAACCGCGCTTCCGGGCGCTGGCCGCCGGTGAGGTGATGGAGAAGGCGCCCGGCGAGGTCGTGACGGTGGCCGACCGCGAGGCCGAAGCGATCATCGCCCGCCGGCTGCACGAGCTGCTTCCCGTCCCGGTGGTCGGCGAGGAGGCGGTCGCCGCCGACCCGTCGCTCGCCATGGCCCTCCACGACGAGCCCGCGGCCTGGCTGGTCGACCCGGTCGACGGCACCGCCAACTTCGTCGCCGGCCGCCCCGACTACGCCGTGATGTGCTCCCTGGTCCGCTCCGGCCGGACCGTCGCCGCCTGGATATGGCAGCCCACCACCGCCACCATGTACTGCGCCGAACTGGGCTCCGGCGCCTGGCGCGACGGAGTACGACTGACCCGCCCGCCGGCCCCGAAGGACGTCGCGAAGCTGCGCGGCTCGGTGAAGAGCCGCTATCTCGACCCCGAGCACCGCCGCAGGCTCCAGGACAACATCGCGTCCTTCGGCGACATCTCCCCCGGTCGGCACGCCGCCGGCATCGAGTACCCGGACGTCGTCGAGGGCCGCTTCGACTTCCTCCTCTACTGGCGCACCCTCCCCTGGGACCACGCCCCGGGCTCCCTCCTGGTCACCGAGGCCGGCGGCGTCTCCGCCCGCCCGGACGGCACCCCCTACCGCCCCGAGGCCCCCGGCTGCGAGGACGGCCTCCTGGTCGCCGCCGACCCCGACACCTGGGAACTCACCCGGTCGATCCTGTTGGGCGGCTGACCCGGGCCCCCGCGACCCGGCCCCATCGACCCACCCCGGACCGCCCACCGACCCCGACCCCGGCCCGACCCCACCAGCCTGGGACCGCCCGGGTCGCCCGGGTCGCCCGGCTACCCGGCGCGTTCGCCCGCCACCGCGCGGCCGGCTCCCACCACCTCCCGCAGCAGCGCGCCGACCTCCCCCGCCGTGGTGTGCGGGTTCAGCAGCGTGAGCTTCAGCCGGACCCGCCCCGGACCGTCGCCCGGAAGCTCGGTGCGGCCGACCACCCCCCGGCCGGTGCGCAGCAGCAGGCGCCGCAGCCGGCCGTTCAGCTCGTCGAGCGCCGCCTCGTCCGTCGCCCCCGGCGGCCGGTAGCGGAAGAGGAGGGCGGTGAGCACGGGTTCGGCGTGGAGTTCGAGCGCCGGGTCGGCACGGACGGCGTCGGCGGCGGCGAGGGCGAGGTCGTGGCAGCTGTCGACCAGCCGCCCGAGTCCCTCACGGCCGAGGGTGCGCAGGGTGACGGCGAGTTTGAAGGCGTCGGCGCGGCGGGTGGTGCGCAGCGAGCGGCCGAGCAAGCTGGGGTAGCCGGCCTCCTCGTCGTCGATCGGGTTGAGGTACTCGGCGCGGCGGGCGAGCGAGGCGTAGGTCTCGGCGCGGCGCACCAGGAAGATCCCCGCGGCGGCCGGCTGCCAGCCGAGCTTGTGCCAGTCGAGGGAGACCGAGTCGGCGCGGGCGATGCCGTCGAGCAGTGGGGCGAGCCGGTCGGAGAGCAGCGCCCCGCCGCCGTACGCGGCGTCCACGTGCAGCCAGGCGCCGTGGTGTCCGGCGAGGTCGGCGGCGGCGTTCAGCGGGTCGACGGCCCCGGTGTCGGTGGTGCCGGCGGTGGCCACCACGGCGATCGGGGTCCGTCCGGCCCGGAGGGCCTCGGCCAGCGCCCGCGCCAGTTCGTCCTCCCGCATTCGCAGTCGGCGGTCGACCGGGACGGGGAGGACGGCCCGCTCGCCGAGGCCGAGCAGGGCGGCGGCCCGCTGGACGGAGAAGTGCGCCGCCTCGGAGGCGAGGATGCACGGCCGGGCGTCGGCCGGGATGCCGTCCAGTTCGACGAGTCCGTCGAGCTTCCGGTCGCGCGCGAGCATGAGCCCCATGAGGTTGGACTCGGTGCCGCCGGAGGTGAGGACTCCGGCGGAGCGCGCCGGGTCGTAGCCGACCAGCCCGGCGATCTCGGCGAGCAGCGCGCTCTCCAGGGCGGTGGCGGCGGGGGCCTGGTCCCAGGAGTCCTGGGAGGGGTTGAGCGCGCTGACCGCCAGGTCGGCGGCGGCGGCGACGGCGAGCGGCGGGCAGTGCAGGTGTCCGGCGCAGGCCGGGTCGGCGGGGTCGGCGGCGCCGTAGGCGAGGAGTTCGGTGAGTCGGGCGAGCGCGGCGGGACCGTCGCTGGTGGCCAGTGTCTCGGTGACGAGTGCGGCGATCTCGGCCGGGCTGCCCGTCGGCAGCGGTCCGGAGCGCCTGGCGGCGCCTGTTTCCAGGGAGTCGAGGACGGTGGCCAGCAGTGGTCCGAGCGCTCCCGGTCCGGCCACGCCGCCGGCCAGGGCGTCCGTCGCGAGGCCGCCCCCGGGAAGCTCGACGGGCCCGGGCCCGGGCCCGCTCACCGGCTGCCCCGGGCCGCCGGCCCACTTGTCGAGGAGGTCGGCGAGCCGGTCGCCGAACCGCCCGTCGAACCGGGCACCGGACCGGTTGCCGGGCCGGTTGCCGGACCGATTGCCGGACCGGTTGCCGGGCCGTCGGCCGAGGCCGCCGCGATCGCCTCCGCGAGTCGCTCCAGGAC
>NZ_JBHUAF010000622.1:0-2736 GCF_042789895.1 Kitasatospora sp. NPDC056783 | reverse complement strand
TCCTCGTACTGGGTCGTACTTGGACGTTTCGCCGGTGCGTTCAGGCGGGATGCCCGGCGTCGCGCGCCCGGCGGGAATTGTGAGACACGGACTAGTCCCAGTCGCCCCGCGACGAGCGCTCCCGGCGGTCGCGGCGGTTGCCCAGCGCGGCCGCGAAGTTGACCCCGACGATGCCCGCCCAGCAGGCCAGCAGTCCGGCGAAGCCGCCGCTCTCGGGGCTGGCCGCGATCGCGCTCAGCGGGATGCCGAGACCGAGCGAGACCACCGCGAGGCGGTTGCCGGCGCGGCCGGAGCCACGGGAGCGGTCGTCGCGGTCCCGGTCCCGGCGGGACGGCTCGTAGTCCTCCGTCCGCCGGGCCGCCGACCGGTCGACCCGGGCGTCCATCCGGGCGTCGAGCCGCTTCATGAAGGAGTCGACGAGGGCGTCCTCGTACTCCTTGCCGAGTTCCTTGCGGGCCTGGAGGGTGGCGTCGAGGTCGCGCCGCAGTTCGTCCTGACGAGTGTCCATGGGGACCAGCCTGGGGCAGCCGGGACGTCCGGTCCATCCGTTCGCGGCGGAATCCGGGCGGACTCAGGGACAATTCAGGGTTTCCCCGAACCCGCGGGCCGGTCGGGCCAGCCGAATCCGTCCGATCCGTCCGATCCGTGGGCGTCCCGCCGGACGTCTCACCGGGCGTCCCGCCGTGCGAGACGTCTTTGCCCAGCCACGGCGCGCTGCTGCACAGTCGTCGTCCGAACCGCTCCCATCCGGAGGTACCGCTGATGACCGCCACCGACGAGGCCGGCAGCGTCGGCCCCTCCGCCCGGCTGCTCCAACTGTTCGAGGGGCACCGGCTGACGCCGACCCAGCGCCGGATCGCCCACTCGCTGGTGCGGCACGCCACCGAGGCGCCGTTCCTGTCCAGTGTGGAGGTCGCCGAACTCGCGGGCGTCAGCCAGCCGTCCGTCACCCGCTTCGCGGTCGCGCTCGGGTACGACGGCTACCCGGCGTTGCGCAAGCAGCTGCGCGAACTCGGCGGGGGTGAGCCGGCCGCGCCGGAGAGCCCGGACGACGCGGTGCGCAACGAGCACCAGCAGGCGGTGCTCGCCGAGATCGCCCACCTGCGCCACCTCGCCGAACTCCTCGCCGACCCGGAGCCGATCCTCCGGGCCGCCCGGCTGCTCGCCGCCTCCCGTCCGCTGCCGGTGCTCGGGCTGCGGGCCGCCTCGGCGCAGGCGCGCGGCTTCGCGTACTTCGCGTCCAAGGTGCACCCGGACATCCGGCTGCTGGACGAGGGCGGCAGCATGCTCGCCGACCGGCTGGAGCAGGCCCGGGCGGCCGGGGCCAGCGCGCTGCTCTGCTTCGCGCTGCCGCGCTACCCCCGGGAGTTGATGGACGCGCTGACGGTGGCCCGGGAGTGCGGTCTGACGGTGCTCACCGTGGCCGACAGCGCCTTCGCTCCGGTCGCCAAGCTGTCCGACCTGATGCTGCCGGCCGCCGTCGGCACCGGGCTGGTCTTCGACACCGCGTGCGCGCCGATGATGCTCGGCCGGGTGCTGTTGCAGTCCATGTGCGACGAACTCCCGGGAGCGGAGGCCCGGTTGGAGGCGATCGAGCACTCGGCGGCGGCGCGCGGGCTCTTCCTGGAGTAGGCACGGCCTGGAGTGCGAGTGGCCCGGAGCGGCGGCGGGGGAGTAGCCGTCACGAACCCGGGCATCCCCTCCTACAGGGGGTGCCGCCCATGCGCGTGATCCACGAGATGAAGTTCGTCGCCCGGCTCGCCTCCGGCGCCGACGAATGGTCCTGCCCCACCTGCGGACGCCGCGTCACCCTGCGGCGGCTGCCCGATCCCGAACTGACCGTCCTCGACCCGGGCGACGAGTCCGCCGTCCATGTCGGCGTCATCGAACCCGACGCCCGCTCCGCCGCGGCCGCCGAGAGGTACGGCCTCGGCCCCGTCCAGAACATCCCCCGCCCGCCGTCCCCGCCCGCCCCCGACGCCGACGACCGCCGCTGGCTCGCCGAGATCGGCATCGACTGGGACGGCGGCGACTGGGACGGCGGCGACGCCGCGGCGTGACTCAGCGGCGGGGGGCGTACAGCGGGAGGCCGGAGGTGTCCAGCTCGGCGGGCAGTGGCGCGGGCAGCGGGACGGGCTCGCCGTACTCGCCGAGCAGGACGCCCTGGTACGCCCCGTCGCGGGGGTGGGTGTGGAGCGTCCAGGTGCCGTTGCGGGGGTCGAGTGCGAGCAGGAGGGTCACGTCGGCGGCTGCATACCAGTCGGTCCTGGCGGCGCTGTGGCTGATGCGTGAGGGGCCGGGGATCACCTCGACGGCGAGAGCGACATCGCGAGGTTCGGCCGGCCGGTCGTCCTCCTGTTCCCAGCCGACGGGCAGCACGAGCAGGTCGGCGGTCGCGTAGTCGTCCTCGTCGTCCGGTAGGGCGATGGACACCGACTCGTAGACCCCGGCGTCGGAGGGCAGGCGCGATCCGATCCGCTCGCGCAGCTCGCGTACCGTCCTGGCGTGCTTGCCGCGGCGAGGCGGAGACATCGGCAGTGTTCCGCCGATGATCTGGATCCGCAGCCCGGTTGCTCGTTCGATCTCTTGCGCTGTGTGGCGCAGGTTGCCGGGGCGCGCGGGGATGGTCGCCATGGATCCTCTAGTACTCCAGCCGCACTTCGTGATCAGGTGGCGAGTCTGCGCTGGTAGTGGCTGTGGCGGGCTCGTCCCTGGTGCGTCCGGCGCCATATCGAC
>NZ_JBHUAF010000621.1:0-2759 GCF_042789895.1 Kitasatospora sp. NPDC056783 | reverse complement strand
CCTTCGAACCGCCCGGGGGCTCCTGGTGTCCGACTGCCGGACTACTGGCTCTTGATCGCGTCCAGGATGTCCAGCTTGGACGCCCGCCAGGCCGGCCAGAGCGCGGCCAGCAGGCCGATCACGGCCGCGGCGAGCAGGAAGCAGGCGGTCTGCACCGGCGGCACCACGGTGGTGAGGCCGTGGAGGCTGTCCGCCAGGGTGCGCACGGCCGCCCAGGCGACCAGGATGCCGAGACCGACACCCACCAGCCCGCCGAACAGCGCGATCAGCACCGACTCCAGCCGGACCATCCGGCGGATGCCGAGCCGGTCCAGGCCGACCGCCCGCAGCATGCCGATCTCCCGGCGGCGCTCGAACACCGACATCGCCATGGTGTTGACCACGCCGAGCACCGCGATCACCACGGACATGCCGAGCAGCCCGTACATCATGTTCAGGATCCCGGTGACCATCGAGCGGTTCTCCGCCTTGATCTCCTTGGCGTCCTTGACCGCGATCAGCGGGTTGCCGCCGGTCGCGTCGCGCAGCGCCTGCTTGAGCTCGGGGGTGGCGCCGTCGACGCCCTTGACCAGGACCTTCTGAGGGCCGGAGCCGGGCAGCGCGTGCGGGCCGACCACGGACTCGGGGGCGACGATCCCGGCCAGCATGGTGCTGGACTCCAGGATGCCGCCGACGGTCAGGGTGCCCTTGGCGCCGTCCGGGTAGGTCACGGCGAGGGTGTCGCCGAGCTTGTAGCCGCCGTGCTCGGCGCGGCCCGAGCTGACCAGCAGCTTGCCCTGCTCGAGGGCGTCGGCCGAGCCCTCGGTGACCTTGACGGTGGCCACCTGGTCGATGGTGGCGGCGTCCATCGCCGTCAGCCACTCGCTGTCCTCGCCGTTCGCCCCGACCTTCACCGGGACGCCGAGCTCGGCGCCGATCGCGCTGACGCCGGGCGCCTTGGCGATCTGGCCGGCGACCTCGGGGGAGAGCGACGAGAAGTTCTGCATGGTGACCGTGAAGTCGGCCTTGAGGTCGGTCGCGGTGAGCTTGTCCACGGCCTGGTTCACCGAGGCGCCGATCACGGTCAGCGAGGTGATCAGGGTGACGCCGATGGTCAGCGCCGAGGCGGTGGCGGCGGTGCGGCGCGGGTTGCGGACCGCGTTCTCCTGGGCCAGCTTGCCGGGCGTGCCGTACACGGCGCGCAGCAGCGGGGCGATCAGCGCGATCAGCGGCCGGGACAGCAGCGGGGTCAGGACGAACACGCCGATCAGCAGCGCCCCGGAGCCGAGACCGACCAGCTTGACCTCCTTGCCGGACACACCGGCCAGCAGGGCGGCGGCGCCGGCGGCGGAGAACAGCAGGCCGATGGTGTTGCGGACCCGCAGGCCCTTCTGGGTGGCGGGCTGCTCGACCGCGCTCATCGCCGCCACCGGCGCGATCCGGGAGGCCCGGCGGGCGGGCAGCCAGGCGGCGAGCACCGTCACCAGCACGCCGACGGCCAGCGCGGTGATCACCGTGCTCGGTCCGACGATCAGCGGGCCGTCCGGCAGGTTGGCCTCCATCGGGCCGTTGAGCAGCGACTGGAGCCCGGCGGCGATCCCGATGCCGGCCAGCAGGCCGGTCACCGAGGCGGTCAGGCCGACCAGCAGCGCCTCGATCAGCACCGAGCGGGTGATCTGGCGGCGGGAGGCGCCGACGGCGCGCAGCAGGGCCAGCTCCTTGGTGCGCTGGGCGACCAGCATGGAGAAGGTGTTCGCGATGATGAAGATGCCGACGAACAGGGCGATGCCCGCGAAGCCCAGCAGGGCGGTGCTCAGCACCTTGGTGCCCTGCTTGATCATCCGGTCCTGCTCGTCCGCGAGCTCGCGGCCGGTCTTGGCCTCGATGTTGTCGCCCTGCGGGGCGGTCTGCTTGACGGCGGCGAGCAGCGCGGCGTCGTCGGTGCCCGGCTTGGCCTTGACGTCCAGCTCGGCGAAGCGGCCCGGGGTGAGGTAGAGCCGCTGGGCGGTGGCGGTGTCGAAGGCGGCCAGCGAGCCGCCGGCCACCACGCGGGGGTCGTTGGTGTGCACGGTGCCGGTGAGCTTGAGGTTCATCACCGGGCCGTTGACCGCGACCCGGACGGTGTCGCCGACCTTGAAGCCGCCCTTGTCGGCGGTCTTGGCGTCCAGCACGACCTCGGTGGCGTCCTTCGGGCCGCGGCCCTCGACCAGCGGGTAGCGCGGGTCGGTGCCGTCGGCGCCCGGCACGTAGTTGGTGCCGGTGGTGGAGAAGCCGTTGCCGATCAGCGCGCCCTTCTTGTCGGCGATGCCGGCGAAGCCGCTGACGATGCCGCGGACCTCGGCGGCGCCGGGCAGCGCGGCGACCTTCTTCCGGGTCTCCTCGGTGATCGTCGGGCCGTCGACGGCCCGGTCACCGTGGTCGTAGCTGCGGTTGGCGGCCTCGCTGTCGCTGACCGTGACGGCGATGTCGGTGTAGCTCTTGGAGTTCTGGGTCCTGAGCGCGTTGCCGAGGGTGTCGGAGAAGACCAGGGTGCCGGCCACGAAGGCGGTGCCGAGCATGACGGCCAGTACCGTCATCAGCAGCCGGCCCTTGTGGGCGAGCACATTGCGCAGTGCGGTGCGGAACATGAGGGTGTGTCAGTCCTGGGGGTACTCGGGGGACGGGTGGCGGTTCGGGGCCGGGGCGGTCAGCTGGTGCGGCCCTTGGCGTCGAAGCGGCGCATGCGGTCCAGGACGGTGTCGGCGGTGGGCTGGTGGAGTTCGTCGACGATGCGGCCGTCG
>NZ_JBHUAF010000620.1:0-2781 GCF_042789895.1 Kitasatospora sp. NPDC056783 | reverse complement strand
CAGTCGCAATGACCGAGGCCGGGGATGTCAACATATCTGGCGTTGACTTTTGGCACGCTGTTGAGTTCTCAAGGAACGGACGCTTCCTTCGGACTACCTTCCGGCAGGCCCTCCGGGCTTCGTTCTTTCGTGTTTCCAGCTTACCAGACGTTTTCCACTCCGTTTACCGGAGCTTTTCGCATCTGAAATCTGGCGTTAACCGCCGAGTTGCGGCGACTCGACCAACCATAGCGGGTCGCCTGCCGGAGCGCGAATCGGGGCGCACCCGGAGTCCTCCGGACGGAGGCATGATTTGTTGCTCTCGCGAGCATATACAGCAATGGGTCCGATTCGCCAAGATGCCTGTAGAGTGCGGCGCATCGGCCGAGAGGACTAGACCACTCCGGGCTCGATGGGTCGCCGGCCAGCAGGTGGGCGAGGGCGGTTCTTCGCCCGGGAATGTCAGCAGATGTCCGAAGTTGACATAATTTAGGCTTCAGTCGATCGTCGCGCCGCTCCTCGCGGCCGCTCGCTGTACTGCGCACTTGGGAGGCACAACCATGACCACTGTGACGTCGCCGCTGACCGGCAAGGTCGTCGGGCTCGCCGGCGTGCCGGACCCGGTGTTCTCGGGCGCGATGGTCGGCCCGGGGACCGCGATCGACCCGGTTCGTCGGCCGACCGAGGCGGTCGCTCCGGTGGATGGTGTCGTCGTCTCCATGCACCCGCACGCGTTCGTCGTCGTGGACGCCGAGGGTCACGGGGTGCTGACCCACCTCGGGATCGACACCGTTCAGCTGAACGGCGAGGGCTTCGAGCTGCTCGTCAACAAGGGCGACACGGTGACCCGCGGCCAGGCCGTCATCAAGTGGGACCCGGCCGCCGTCGAGGCCGCGGGCAAGTCGCCGATCTCGCCGATCGTGGCGCTGGAGGCCACCGCCGACTCGCTCGGCGACCTGCGGCAGGACGGCGAGGCCGTCTCCGGCGAGCCCCTGTTCAGCTGGAGCTGAGCTCTCGGCCTTCGACACATACCCGCCCCGCAGGAAGTGACGGGGCGGCCCGGCACTCAGCGGTTCCCGGCGGGGCCGCTCCTCTCAGCGGAGACAGGTAGATGGAGAAGACACTGCGCGGCGTGGGTGTCAGCCACGGGGTCGCGATCGGCCAGGTGCGGCACATGGGGACGGCGGTGCTGGAGCCCCCGGCCACCCAGATCCCGACCGAGGACGCCCCCCGTGAGCAGGCGCGGGCCCAGGCCGCCGTGGAGGCGGTCGCCGCCGACCTGATCGCGCGCGGCAATCTGGCGGGCGGCGAGGCTCAGGCCGTGCTGGAGGCCCAGGCGCTGATGGCGCAGGACCCTGAGCTGATGGCCGACGTGTCCCGCCGGATCGCGGTCGGCAGCAGCGCCGAGCGCGGTGTCTACGACGCGTTCGCCGCCTACCGGGCGCTACTGGCCTCCGCCGGGGAATACCTGGCCGGGCGGGTCGCCGACCTGGACGACGTGCGCAACCGGATCGTGGCCCGACTGCTCGGTGTGCCGATGCCGGGCGTGCCGGACAGCGACGAACCGTACGTGCTGTTCGCGCGGGACCTGGCGCCGGCCGACACCGCACTGCTCGACCCGACGCTGGTGCTCGGCTTCGTGACCGAGGAGGGCGGGCCGACCAGCCACAGCGCGATCCTGGCGCGGGCGATGGGCGTGCCGGCCGTCGTGGCGCTGCCCGGGGCGATCGAGGTCGCCGAGGGCACCGTCGTCGCGGTGGACGGCAGCTCCGGTGACGTGCTGCTGGAGCCGTCCGAGGAGAAGCAGGCCGAGCTGCGGGCGGCGGCCGCCGAGCGCAAGGCCGCGCTTGCCGCCTCCTCCGGCCCGGGGCAGACCTCGGACGGGCACCGGGTGCCGCTGCTGGCCAACGTGGGCGGCCCGGCCGACGTGCCGGCCGCGCTGGCGAACGGTGCCGAGGGCGTCGGTCTGTTCCGCACCGAGTTCCTGTTCCTGGACGACTCGGCGAAGGCGCCCGGCGAGGAGAAGCAGGTCGAGGCGTACCGCCAGGTGCTGGAGGCCTTCCCGGAGGGCCGGGTCGTGGTCCGGGTGCTCGACGCGGGCGCGGACAAGCCGCTGGACTTCCTGACCCCGGCCGACGAGCCGAACCCGGCGCTGGGCGTGCGCGGTCTGCGCACCCTGCTGGAGCACCCCGAGGTGCTGCGGACCCAGCTCCGGGCGCTGGCCACGGCGGCCGAGGGCCTGCCCGTGCACCTTGAGGTGATGGCCCCGATGGTGGCCGACCGCAAGGACGCCAAGGACTTCGCGGCCGCGTGCCGGGAGGCCGGGCTGGACGCCAAGTTCGGCGCGATGGTGGAGATCCCGTCGGCCGCGCTGCGTGCCAGGGCGATCCTCCAGGAGGTCGAGTTCCTGTCGCTGGGGACCAACGACCTCGCTCAGTACACCTTCGCGGCCGACCGCCAGGTCGGTGCGCTGGCCCGTCTCCAGGACCCGTGGCAGCCGGCCCTGCTGGACCTGGTCGCCGCGGCGGCCGACGCCGCCCGGACGGCCGGCAAGAGCTGCGGTGTCTGCGGCGAGGCTGCCTCGGACCCGCTGCTGGCCGTGGTGCTGACCGGTCTGGGCGTCACCAGCCTGTCGATGGGCGCGGCCTCGATCCCCTACGTGCGCACCGCGCTCGCCAGGTACACGCTGGCGCAGTGCCGCCGGGCGGCCGAAGCGGCCCGGGCCGCGGACAGCGCCGAGGAGGCGCGGGCCGCCGCGCAGCAGGTGCTCTCGGGCGAGTAAGGGCACGCACACGAAAGGGG
>NZ_JBHUAF010000619.1:0-2788 GCF_042789895.1 Kitasatospora sp. NPDC056783 | reverse complement strand
GTCACCACCCCGCTCCGTCACCGAATCCGCACCACCCCCCGCCCCCGGACCGCCCGGACCGCGAGCCTCCCCGGCACGGCGCTCGGCCGCGACACCACCGATTCCCTCACGGTCAGCAGGATCTCGCCGTCGTAGCGCTCCGCCAGTACTCGGGCCAGCTCCGCGGCGCCGCCCGGCCGGACCTCCGGCGCCAGCTCCGGCAGCCGTTCCGGGGCACTGAGGTCCTGGGCCTGGGCGGCCCAGTGGGCCGCGTCACGCGGCTCGCCCTCGGCGGTGTAGTGCACCGCCAGGCAGTGCACGGCCAGCTGGTCCCCGTACTGGGCCGCTATCCGCCACCAGAAGACGCCGTCCGCCGTCCGGCCCATCCCGTACAGCAGACAGCCGAGGGTGCGGAAGGCCGTCTTCTCGGCGAGTTCCAGGTCCAGGGCCAGCTCCCCCGGCTCCGCCGCGCCCGCCACTCCGGCACACAGGTGCCGCAGGTCGCGCCGCAGCTCCGCCCGCCCCCCGGCCCACCGGGTCTGCCCCGGGGCCGCTCCCGGACCGGAACCCGCGCTCGGGCCGGAACCGGCCCCCACCGCCGCCCCGGGCCCCGAGCCCACCGTGGCACCCGTCCCCGGGCTCGACCCGGAGGCCGCGGCGTGCGGCGGCCGGGCTCCGGCGGGCGGTCGGGCCGGGCGTTCGCGCACGGCCGGGGCCGGCCGGCGGGCGGCGGCGAGCCGCTCGGCCAGTCGGCGCGTGAAGTCCACCGGATCGTGGTCGTCGAACTCCCGCTCCAGCTCGACGGCGCGCGCACGCAGCAGGTCCACCACCCTCATGACTCCGCCCCACCGTCGTCGGGGTGCTCCAGCAGGTACTCCAGGTGGCGGCGGCCGAGGCTGTAGTAGGTGCGGGCGGTGGTGTGCGCGATGCCGAGGGACCGTCCGATGTCGAGGTAGGACAGCCCCGCCTGGCGCAGCCGGACCACGTCGGCCTGGATCGGCGCGGCGCGGGCGAGTTCCTCCATCGCCCAGTCCAGGGCGTCCAGCTCGGCGAGTTCGTTCAGCTCGTCCTGGCTGGTGTCGGGTCGGCGCTGGGCGATCACCCGCAGGCGCTTGCGTTCGGCGCGGCGGCGTTCCCGCAGCACGTCCACCACGGCGTCCTTGACGATCTTGAATGCGAAGGCCTTCGGGTCGGGGCTGGCCAGAGCCCGGCGCCAGTTCTTGTAGAGCGCGGCGCCCGCGCTCTGGACCGCGTCCTGGGCGTCCTCGCGGTGCCCCAGCCGCTGCTGGGCGTAGCGGAGGTAGCCGGAGTTCTCACGGGTGAAGAAGGCCTCGAAGTCGTTCGGCAGGCCGCCGAGCGGATCGGCTCTCAGGCTCCGCTCCTCGCCCGGCCCGGGAGTTCTCACGCGGGCCCCCTTTCGTGGGTCAGCTGGCCGGCCCACCGGGTGGCACGCCGACGGCCCCTTGGGGGCTCGTGGTGTAACCGTCCGGGAGAGGCGGGATGTCGACCGGATCGGGCGGACAATTGGCGAACCATTCCGTTCACTTTCGGACAGCGCCGCTGACCTGCCGGTTCACCCTCACGAACCGATTCGCACCACCTTAAACATGATCCAGATCACAACGAACACCCGAGCGGCTTGACAAGCCCTCCGACACCCCCACGCACACCCGCGGACGCACGCGGGACCGCCCGCGAGCCCCAACCCCGCCCAACCCCGCCCGACCCCGCCCGGCCCCGATCGACCCCACCCGGCACCCAGCCCCACTACGGCGCCGGCTCCACCTCCGCGGCGTCCAGCGCGACGGTCACCCGATCCAGCAGGCCGCGCAGCGCGGCGAGGTCCTCGACCGGCAGTCCGGCCGCGGCGAGGAGTCGGCGCGGGACCTGTCCGGCCCGCTCGCGCAGGGCGACCCCCTCGACGGTCGGGCGGACGGTGACCGACCGCTCGTCCTCCGGACTCCGCTCCCGGCGCACCAGCCCGGCGGCCTCCAGCCGCTTGAGCAGCGGGGAGAGCGTCCCCGAGTCCAGCCGCAGTCGCTCGCCGATCCGCTTGACGGGCAGTTCCCCGTCCTCCCACAGCACCAGCATGACCAGGTACTGGGGGTAAGTCAGCCCGAGATCCCGCAGCAGCACCCGGTACACGCCGCCGAAAGCGCGGGAGGCCGCGTTGAGCGAGAAGCAGATCTGCTGGTCGAGACGCAGGAGTTCCTCGTCCGCCATACCGGGGTGGGTGCTCATGGACCCATGGTACCGATCACCATCACGCTATTTAGTTGTGCACAATTGAATAGCGTGCTCTACTTATCGCAGCACAGCACAGCACAGAGCGACAGAAGGGAAGCGATCATGGACGCGCTCTACACCGCAGCCGCCACCGCGAACGGCCGGGAGGGCCGCGCCGTCAGCTCCGACGGCCGACTGGACCTCGCCCTGGCGATGCCGCCCGCACTCGGCGGCAACGGCCAGGGCACCAACCCGGAGCAGCTCTTCGCCGCCGGCTACGCCGCCTGCTTCGCCAGCGCCCTCGGCCTGGTCGGCCGCCAGGCCGGAGTGGACACCAGCGAGGTCTCGGTGACCGCCGAGGTGTCCATCGGCAAGGACGGGGCCGGTTTCTCCCTCGCCGCCGTGCTGCGCGTCGAGCTGCCCGACGCCCTCGCGGGCGAGACCGGCGAGCTGCTGGTCAAGCAGGCGCACGAGGTCTGCCCCTACTCCCGCGCCACCCGGGGCAACATCCCGGTCGAGCTGGTCGTCGAGTGACCACCCTCGCCGGATAGCGATCCCGGCCTCCACCGACGGGACGGGCCCT
>NZ_JBHUAF010000618.1:0-2793 GCF_042789895.1 Kitasatospora sp. NPDC056783 | reverse complement strand
CACCCGCCCCTCGGTGGGCCCTGTCCCGGCCCTGTCCCGGCCCTTCGCCGCCGCTCTCCCGCCCGGGCTCAGGCCCGTAGCGCCGCCAGCTGCTCGGCGAACGGCACCACCTGCTCGGGCAGCGCCGGCGCCGCCGGGCCGCGCCCGGCCAGCAGGGCCGCCAGCTCGCCGGCCGCCCGGTCGATCCGGCGCGGCAGGCCGTCGGTGCGCCCGTCCCCCGCCGTGCCCCAGTCGTCGGTGGCCGCGTAGACGCCGGTCGGCAGCACCACCGCGCGCAGGTAGCCGAACAGCGGGCGCACGGCGTGGTCCAGGACCAGCGAGTGCCGGGGCGTGCCGCCGGTGGCGGCGATCAGCACCGGCTTGCCGGTGAGCACGTCGTCGTCGAGCACGTCGAAGAAGGACTTGAACAGACCGCTGTACGAGGCCTTGAAGACCGGCGTCACCGCGATCAGGGCGTCCGCCTCCGACACCGCCTCGATCGCCGCGCGCAACCCGGCACCGGGGAAGCCGGTGACGAAGTTGTTGGCGATCTCCACCGCCAGGTCGCGCAGTTCGACCACGGTGACGTCCACCTCCCGCCCCTCCTGGGCGAGTCGGCGCACGGTCGAGTCGGCGAGCCGGTCCGCCAGCAGCCGCGTCGAGGACGGCTTGCTCAGTCCGGCGCTCACCACCACCAGCTTGTACGCGGTCACTTGGCCACCTCCGTCGTCTCGTTCTCGCGGGTGTCGCGGGCCGCGACCAGCGCGGCGTGGGTCGGCCCGTCCGGCACCTCGGCCGGGCGACCCTTGGCGAACTCCTCGCGCAGCACCGGCACGACCTCCTCGCCGAGCAGGTCCAGCTGCTCCAGCACCGTCTTCAGCGGCAGGCCGGCGTGGTCCATCAGGAACAGCTGGCGCTGGTAGTCGCCGAAGGTCTCGCGGAAGGTCAGGGTCTTCTCGATGACCTCCTGCGGGCTGCCGACGGTCAGCGGGGTCTCCGCGGTGAACTCCTCCAGCGAGGGCCCGTGGCCGTACACCGGCGCGTTGTCGAAGTACGGGCGGAACTCGCGCACCGCGTCCTGGGAGTTCTTGCGCATGAACACCTGCCCGCCGAGGCCGACGATCGCCTGCTCGGGCGTGCCGTGGCCGTAGTGGGCGTAGCGCTCGCGGTAGAGCTCGATCAGCTTCCGGAAGTGCTCCTTGGGCCAGAAGATGTTGTTCGCGAAGAAGCCGTCACCGTAGTAGGCGGCCTGCTCGGCGATCTCCGGGCTGCGGATCGAGCCGTGCCACACGAACGGCGGGACGTCGTCCAGCGGGCGCGGGGTGGAGGTGAAGCCCTGGAGCGGGGTGCGGAAGCGGCCCTGCCAGTCCACGACCTCCTCGCGCCACAGCTGGCGCAGCAGCGCGTAGTTCTCGATCGCGAGCGGGATGCCCTGGCGGATGTCCTTGCCGAACCACGGGTAGACCGGGCCGGTGTTGCCGCGGCCCATCATGACGTCCACCCGGCCCTCGGCCAGGTGCTGGAGCATCGCGTAGTCCTCGGCGATCTTCACCGGGTCGTTGGTGGTGATCAGCGTGGTCGAGGTGGACAGGATGATGCGGTCGGTCTGCGCGGCGATGTAGCCGAGCATGGTCGTCGGCGAGGACGGGACGAACGGCGGGTTGTGGTGCTCGCCCATGGCGAAGACGTCCAGGCCGACCTCCTCGGCCTTGCGGGCGATGGCCACCATGGCCTTGATCCGCTCGTGCTCGCTCGGGGTGCGGCCGGTGGTGGGGTCGGTCGTCACGTCGCCGACGGAGAAGATTCCGAACTGCATGCTGCTCACCAGATCCCAGGTAGTAAAACTTTCAACGACTTTAGCATCCGGGTGGGAGTGGATATTCCCCCTCGCCGCCTCCCGTTCCCTGCGGGGACAATGGAAGGCGCGGGCGGGCCAGGGACGGCACGGGGCGGGCGAGGGAAGGCTCCGGAAGGGCGGCGGACGATGGGTCCGTACATCGCGGTGAGCGCGCTGAGCCACGAGGGCCTGGTGCGGGAGCACAACGAGGACAGCCTCACGGTCGGGCCGTGGACGCTCTGCGCCACCGTGACCACCAACCCGCAGACCCTGCTCTTCCCGCTCGGCCCGCCCTGCGTGGTCGCGGTGGCCGACGGCCTGGGCGGCCACCCCGGCGGCGAGGTCGCCAGCGCCCTGGTCGCCCGTCGGCTCGCCCTCGCCGGCGGGGCACTGGACGGCGAGGAGGCCGTCCGCGAGGAGCTCCAGGCGTGCAACCGGGCCGTCTACGCGGCCGCCGCCGAGGAGCCGGAACTCGCCGCGATGGGCACCACCGTCGCCGGGCTGGTGCTGCTGCCCGAACGGACGCTGGCCTTCAACGTCGGCGACAGCCGGGTCTACCGGATCACCGGGGACGGGCTGTACCGGGTGAGCGTCGACGACAGTCCGCCGCTGCCGCCCGGGCGCCGCACCACCCCGGTGGTCACCCAGACCCTGGGCGGCTCGCTCGGCCTCACCTTCGTCGAACCGCACGTCCGGGCCGCGCCGCTGGCCACCGGGGACCGGTACCTGGTGTGCAGCGACGGCCTGACCGACCCGGTGCCCGAGGAGGAACTCGCCGGGCTGCTGGACCGGTCGTCCGGGGGGCCGGACCGCTCGGACGGCAAGGCGGCGTTCGAGCTGTGGAAGGCGGCCATCGAGGCCGGCGGGCCGGACAACATCACCCTGGCGCTGGTGCGGATCGGCGCGTAGGGCGCCTCCGGGACGGCGGCCCCCTCCGGGACGACGGCACCGCGCCCCGGGCGGGGCCGCCGTGGCGC
>NZ_JBHUAF010000617.1:0-2796 GCF_042789895.1 Kitasatospora sp. NPDC056783 | reverse complement strand
GTCCTGGCGGCGCCGCCGAGGCCGCCGAGGCGCGGTCCGGCCGCGCTCGCCGACCGGATCACCCGCCGGATCACCCGCCGCCTGCTCGGCGCCTGTCGCGGCCACTCCGCCGAACTGGAGCGCTCGGTCGCGAGCTGGGCCTCCGAGCAGGCCAGGACGGTCGACTACGGCCTGCGGATCGCCGCCCAGGAGCAGGTCGGCCTCGCCTACGCCGGCTGGGACCGGCTGCTCACCCGGGTCGCGCTGCCCGCCTGGCGGCTCGGCCGCCACCCGGCGCACCTCAACGCCGGAGTGGTTTCCGCCCTCACCGAGCTCTCCCGCCGCGACCGGCTGGCCGGCGGCTACGGCAGCCGGCTCGGCGACCGCCCCGCCTGCGACCTGCTGGAGGAGCCCGGCGACGTCGACCGGGCGGTCTCCCGGCTCGCCGCCGACCTCTTCTTCGGCCGCCCGGCGGCCGGCGGCTGGCACGAGCTGGAGTGGGCCGACTACCCGGCCGAGGTGGTGGACGCCGGCTGGCGGGCGGGCGCCGCCACCCTCCAGACCGCCCTGGACCGGCTCGCCCCGCGGTCCCGCCCCGGCGCCCCGACCCTCACCCGGCTGCTGGGCCGGCTCGCCGAGGGCGACGGCGAGGTGCTGGCCGCCGCGCTCGCCGCCCAGCTGGCCCGCACCACCGCCCCGGCCCCGCTGCTGGAACCCGCCCGCAGCGGCCGCGACCTGCTGGTCGACCACGTCACCGCGATGGTCTGCTGCGCGGCCGTGGACACCGCCGGCGGCGCCCCCGGTCTGGACTGGCTGGACGGCCCGGTGCTGCTGCTCGGCGAGGTCCGCCGCACCGACCTGGCCGGCCCGGTCGCCCAGGCCGTCGAGCAGGGCCAGGACGGACCGCTGCGCGCCTGGCTCGACGCCGCCGACGTCCGGTTGGAGAAGCCCGTGCGCCTCTGACGTCCCCGGCGTTCCGGGAGGGCGCACGGTGCCCTCGTACGCGCCCCCGATCCGGCCGGCCGCCGGGCGTCTCCGCAGGCCGGAGGCCCTCTCCGGGAGGCGCGCGAGATTCTCCGCGCCAATTGCCTCCGGAGGGTGACGCAACGCCTGCACTCTGTGGTGTATTAGACCGCACGCACATCCGGGGGGCACGTGCCAACCCCGGACGGAAGTGCACCTGGGAGGGGCGCGTGAGGACCGAACTCAACCGTCGCTGGGAGTCGGGTACGCACGCCTACAGCGTCTCCGACCCCTTCGGCCAGGGCCCGCTGCCCTGGCTGCGCAGCCCGGACCAGTACCTGGCCGAGGGCGCCGTGCCCTGGTACGTCTCGGTGGACGCGCCCGGCCAGCAGCCGCTGGCCGTCGGCACCCGGCTCAAGCCGCCGGTCGGCACCCCGCAGGGCGCCAACGACGTGGACCAGCAGATCAAGGGCTTCGCCTCGGCCGGGGTGGTCCGCCCCGGCGGCTCGGTGGACTTCCGGGTCACCGTCAACCCGCCCCGCGAGTTCACCGTGGACGTCTACCGGATCGGCCACTACGGCGGCGACGGCGCCCGCTTCATGACCTCCACCCCGCACATCGCCGGCCTCGCCCAGCCCGCCCCGCTGGTGGCCGACCGGACGGTCTCCTGCCACCACTGGTGGCACTCCTGGCGGCTCCAGATCCCGCCGCACTGGAAGCCCGGCTCGTACGTCGCCGTGCTGACCACCGCGGACATGCTGCACCGCAGCCACATCCCGTTCACCGTCCGGGACTGCGAGGCCCGGGCGCGCGCCGCCGAACTGCTGCTGGTGCTCCCGGACGTGACCTGGCAGGCGTACAACCTGTTCCCCGAGGACGGCCGCACCGGCGCCAGCCTCTACCACGCCTGGGACGGCCGCGGCGGCCTGGTCGGCGAACCGGAGGCGGCCGTCACCGTCTCCTTCGACCGTCCGCACGCCACCGCCGGACTGCCGCTGCACGTCGGCCACGCGTACGACTTCATCCGCTGGGCCGAGCGCTACGGCTACGACCTCTCGTACGCCACCGCCACCGACCTGCACGCCGGCCTGGTGGACCCGTCCCGGCACCGGGCGCTGGTCTTCCCCGGCCACGACGAGTACTGGTCCGAGCCGATGCGCCGGGCCGCCGAGCGGGCCCGGGACGGCGGCACCTCGCTGGTGTTCCTCTCCGCCAACACCATGTACTGGCGGGTCGAGCTGAGCGCCGCCGCCTCCGGCGAGCCCAACCGGCTGCTCAACTGCCGCAAGCGGCAGAAGGTCCGCGCCGGCAGCCCGGCCGCCGGCGCGGCAGGCGCGGCCAGCGCGCTGTGGCGGGACGCCGGGGAGCCCGAACAGCACGTGCTCGGGGTGCAGTACTCGGGGCGGGTCGCCGCGCCCGTCCCGCTGGTGGCCCGGCACACCGCGCACTGGCTCTGGGACGGCACCGGGCTCCAGGAGGGCGACGAACTGCCCGGACTGGTGGCCGGCGAGGCCGACCGGTACTACCCCAAGGTGGCGCTGCCCGAGCACGTCGAGCGGGTGCTGCTGGCGCACTCGCCCTACCAGGACCCGGTCGGCCGCACCCGCTACCAGGAGACCTCGCTCTACCGGGCGCCCAGCGGGGCGTACGTCTTCGCGGCCGGCACCTTCGCGTGGTCGCCCGCGCTGGGCCGGCCGGGACTGACCGACGAGCGGATCCAGCGGGCCACCGCCAACCTGCTGGACCGGCTCTGCAAGAACTAGTGCCGCATCAGACAACGTTCGCCCTCTTGTGACCAGGCGCCCGGGTGCTGCGGCTGGCGGCTCCGGGCGGTCAGAATGATCACGTGGCTGA
>NZ_JBHUAF010000616.1:0-2797 GCF_042789895.1 Kitasatospora sp. NPDC056783 | reverse complement strand
GCGCGCTGTCCCCGCCCGACCTCGCCGGCCGCGACAGCTGTGTATACGAGCGACGCGGCCTCCGAGGCGGCCGTGGCCTCCAACTCCGCCGCGGCCTCCGCGTTCGAGGCGTCCGTCTCGGCGCAGCAGTCGATGACCAGGGAGAAGGCCGCCTCGGTGCTCAGCGGGGTGACGGACGGCGGCAACGCCCAGGGGGACGTCACCATCACCGGCATCGCGCGGCAGAACACCGGCGGCCTGAACGCCGTGGTGGTCACCACGCAGAACCCGGGGCCCGACCCGGCCTCCTACGCGGTGCAGGTCGACTTCGTCGATGCCGGCGGCAAGGCCGTGGACAGCTCCGTCGTCGGCGCCGAGAACGTCCCGGCGAACGGCAAGGCCCAGCCCGTCGCCTTCAGCAGGCAGCCGGGCGACCTGAACCTGACTCCCGTGGTGGTCAAGGCCGTCCGCTACTGAGGCCGTCCGCCGCTGAGGCCGCCGGCCGCCGGGCCCTTCGGCTACGGGGCCCTTCGGCGCGGGCCCGGGCACCTCCCGCACGGTGTCCGCCGCCCGCGTCCGGGTGGCCACCAGCCCGGTTCCGCCGGCCCGATGGCGGTCAGCTCGGTCGTGCCGCGCTCGACGGTGAGGTCCGGCAACTGTCGGGCGGCGGCGTAGGCGGCCGAGCGGCCGAGCGGTCGGGGCCGAGCGGTCGGGGGCGCGGAGGACCGGGCGGACGCACGGGGCGCTCATGGCGGGGAGTCAAGCGGGTCGAGTACGAAGGGGCATGCGGTTCTCCGCGCGCTGCCCCCGAAGTCCTCGCTCGTCCCGTAGCCCCGGTTGTAGCCCCCGGCCGTGGCTCCCGGCGCCGGGTTACGTCACGCAGCCACGGGTTACGTGACATCCTCCGCACGCTCCTTCTGCCGGGCCCGGTAGGCGCGGGAGCGGCAGCGGGGCGAGCAGTAGCGCGGTGGGCGGCCGCCCGGCCGCCGCCGCGCTCCGGGGGAGGAGGCCGGCTCCGTCAGGGGCTCGCCGCAGGCGGGGCAGGCCGCCGCCCGTACCGGCGGCGCGGCTTCGGTCCCGGCTTCGGTTCCGGCGTCGGGTTCCACGTCCGGCTCGGGCCCGGCGGCCGGTTCGGGTGCCGAGGCCGGGTCCGCGGCCGGGTCCGGGGCGGGGTGTGAGGTCAGGCCCATCCGTTCGGCGACCACGCCGGCCTCGAAGCGGCTGTGCGCGCCGAGGCTGTCCAGCAGCTCCGAGACGTGGCGGCGGCAGGTGCGCAGGGAGATGCCGAGCCGCCGGGCGATCGACTCGTCCTTGAGGCCCTTTGCGAGCAGCACCAGGATGCTCTGCTTCACGGTCTTGGTGACGTCGTGGGCGGCCTGCGGGCCGTTGGCGAACGGGGTCGCGTTCTCCCAGTCCCGCTCGAAGACCGTCAGCAGGTAGGAGAGCAGGTCGGGCTCCCGGATGATCAGCGCGCCGCCGGAGCTGGCCGGCAGCAGCGCCAGCGAGCCGTCCACGATGATCAGTTGCGGCAGCACCTCGGGCAGCGTCCGGATCTCGGCGCCCGCCTCGATGAGCCGTCCCGCGTGCACCCGGGTGGGCTGGTCGAAGCGGGTCGCGTGCTGGTAGAGGCTCCGCATCCGCACGCCCCGTTCGAGCAGCGCCAGGTCGCGCGGCAGCGCCTCGCGCAGGGCGGCCGGGGGGAAGGCCCCGCCGTGCTTGGACACCAGCACCTCGCTGCGGCAGGAGTCCATCACGTCGGCGAGCAGCGAGCGGACCGCGAACTTGTCGGGCAGGCGGTCGATGGTGCCCTGGGGGAAGGCGTGCTGGCGGGCCTGGAGGTAGACGGGCAGCAGCGCCGCGAGCCCGTCGCGCTGTTGCTGGATGAGCCGCCGCTGCTCGCGCAGCGCCTCCTCGTGGGCGCGCAGGGCGGTGTCGCGGGCGGAGAGCAGTTGCGCGGTGGCGGCCTGGGGGCTGACCGGAAGCCAGGCGGTCGGGCCCGCGGCGGCGGGGTCGTCGGATGCGCGCAGCTCCTGGAAGAGGCAGGCCCCGGTGAGCTGCCGGACGGCCGCCTCGCACTCCGGGAGGCTCAGGTCGCTCTCCGCCGCCGCCTGCGCGAGGTCCGCGGGTGTCAGGCGCTCGTGCACCACCGTCCACCGGTAGAGCGTGACGGCGGCGCTGTCGAGCGCGGGTACGTCGGCCGTCGGTTCGAGGGCGGGCGGTCTGGGGGCGGGCGGTCTGGGGGAGGTCCCGGGTTCCATCGCATGTCTCCTAAAGCTGCCAGGCAGGCTCATGATCCCTTGTGGGGGATGTCGCGGCCATCCGCCGACTGGCAGGGTGACGATCAACGGACCGGGTGAATGTGCCGCGAACTGCGGAAACATCCGAATCGTGTGGAACTGTCCCCAAGGTGATGGGAGTTGTCATCGTGCGAGGAATCGTGACGCGGACACTGGCCGCGGTCGTGCTGGGCGCCGCCGCCTGGGTGGGCGGGGTGGCCCCGGCGAGCGCCGCCGGGTTCTTCGACGACGGGACGTGGACGGACTACGGCCCCGGGAACGGCGGCCACAGCTGCGTTTCCACGACGGCCTGGGGCGACCAGTGGTGCCCGGGCAAGCCTCCGCTCTGACGAGTCGCCTCACACCGGCCCGCCCTCACCTCTCCGAAAGGGAGTCTCCTGCTGTGCACATGGCGCTGAAGCTCCGCGTCCCCACCGCTCCCACCGCCACCGGCCGGGTCGGCTCGGCCGGCGGCGGTGGGTCCGCGCGCCCGGTCGGGCGCCCCTGATCACCGATTCCCCCCTCGGTGAAGTGACGTGCCC
>NZ_JBHUAF010000615.1:0-2812 GCF_042789895.1 Kitasatospora sp. NPDC056783 | reverse complement strand
GCCAACCAAAATCATGCCCCGCAACTCCAAGGTGAATAAAAACACGTCCACGATGGCGTGGACCTGTTGAAGGGTGAAGCCGAGTTCCTTGAGCGCGATGATCCGGTTGAGGCGGGCGAGCAGCCGGGCCGCCGGGTCGGTGCGGTCGGTGCCGTCGGCGAGCGGGCCGGTGTAGCAGACGGCGATCAGGTAGGGCGGGCAGTCCGCCGCCTGGACCAGGCCGACGCCGTGCCGGGCGCCGGGGATCCAGCCGTTCTTGAAGGCGATCCGGGTGCCGGACGGGAGGCCCGCGGCCAGGTCCACCCGGAAGTCGTTCTGTTCGAGCAGGGCGAGCAGTTCCGGTTCGCCGGCCAGCGAGCGCAGCAGCCGGACCAGGTCGTGGGCGCTCACCCGGTTGTCCACGCCCCGGGCGCGCGCCGCGTGGTCCTCGATCCCGCGCGGGGTGGCGCTGCGAGTGGCTCCCGCGCGGCGCCAGACGTCGGCGACGGCCTGTCGGCCGGTGCGGGCCAGACAGAGGTTGGTGGCGAGGTTGGACGAGTGGGTGATCATCCGCTCGGCGAGCAGGCGCAGCGGCACGTGGGTGCCGAGCAGTTCCCAGGGCAGCGGATCGCTGTCCCGGTCCGGGTCGTTGCCGAACTCGCCGCCCACGGCGGACTCGAAGCGGTTCACCACCGGCACCTCGGCGTCGAGGTCGGCGCCGCTGCGGCAGAGCGCGGCGAGCACCGCGACCTTCATCGTGCTCGCCGCGTCGTGCAGCACGTCGGGATTGCGGGCGAACACCGGCTTCGAGTCGCCCACCCAGGGGGCCACCACCACGGAGAGCATGGAGGAAGGGTAACCCCCCGGAACGAACTTCCCCTTCTTCTCTTAATCGTGCAAATACGACGTCAATTCACCAATCGTCCACCGATTTTCCCCCCCGAAAAACCAGGTCCCACGGACCTCGAACGACCTGTACTCTCTGAACGCACGTTCGAACTGTGTGGATTCCGTTCGACTAATCACACAACTGTGGGGGATTCGGTGCACAATCGCCGACTTGTGGTTCTCGCCGCCTTCGTGGCGGCCGGTGTCGGTCTCGCGACGTCCGGGACGGCCCAGGCCTCCGGCCCGGCCCAGGCGCCCGGCTCCGCGCCCGCCTCGATCGCCGCCGGCAGCGCGGCCGGGGTGGACGTGACCAAGAACGCTCCGGCCAAGACCTACAGCAGCGCCGCCGACCGTACGGTCGTCACCGCGAAGCCCGGCCAGCGGGCCAACGCGGCGGCGCCCGCCCAGGGCGCTCCGGCCGCGTCCCTCGCGGCGACCATCGGGGTCGGCCTGAACGCCTCGGTCTCCAGCGCCCACGGCGTCAACCTCGAGACCCTGATCACCCCCAGCGCCACCTCCACCGTCGCCGTCACCATCGCCTGGGGCGACGGGACGTCGGACACCTTCAACGCCTACGTCTCGGGCAACGGGACCGACACGCGCACCACCAAGCACAAGTACACCAACGTCGGCCGGTACAACGTCACGGTCACCGCGACGGACGCCGCGAACAACGTCCAGGCCACCAACACGGTCACGCTGGAGACCCTCGGCTCCGAGTTCACCCCGGTCACCCCCGCCCGCCTGCTGGACACCCGCTCGGGCACCGGCGCCCCGGCGGCCAAGGTCCCCGCCCAGGGCACGGTGGCCCTGAAGATCGACGGTGTCGGCCAGATCCCCGCCGGGGTCGACGCGGTGGTCCTCAACGTCACCGTCACCAACGCCACGAGCGCCGGCCACATCTCCGTGCAGCCCACGAAGAACAAGGCCGAGACGGCCATCACCTCGAACCTCAACTTCGTCGCCGGCCAGACCGTCCCGAACCTGGTGGTGGCCACCGTCGGCGGCGACGGGTACGTCTACCTGTTCAACTCGGCCTGGCAGTCGGTCGACCTGCTCGCCGACGTCACCGGCTACTTCGCCGCCAAGACGGCCAGCGGCTACCGCACCGTGTCGCAGACCCGCGTCGTCGACACCCGTGAGGGCATCGGGACGGCCAAGGGCCAGGTCGCCGGGCTGAGCGGCTTCGACGTCCAGCTGACCGGCCGCAACGGCGTGCCGGCCGGGGTCACCGCCGTGGCGGTCAACCTGACGGCCACCGCCCCGCAGGACGCCGGCCACCTGATCGCCTACCCGGCCGGGCAGGCGGCGCCGACCACCTCCAACCTGAACTTCACCGGCGGGCAGACCGTCGCCAACGCCGCGATCGTCCCGGTCAGCGCGGACGGCAGGATCACCATCCGCAACGGCAGCTGGAAGCCGACCGACGTGGTGCTCGACATCGTCGGCTACTACACCCCCGCCAGCCGCTCCGCGTACGTGCCGCTCTACACGGCGACCCGGCTGGTCGACACCCGCGAGCCCCGCGGCGGCTCGCCGGCCGCCCCGGTGCCGGCCCGCGGCTACTTCGCGCTCGCCCTGGAGGGCAACACCACCACCCCCGAGGTCGACGGCTGGGTGCTGAACACCACCGTCACCAACACCAACGGGCCGGGCTTCCTGTCGGTCGCCCCCGACCCGAACTACTGGTCCAGCTACGAGAACAACACCGCGGTCTTCCCGGACCGGCCGGTCTCCTCGACGCTGAACTGGACGTCCGGCCAGACCGTCCCGAACCTCGCCCAGACCGCGAACGGCAGGGGCGGCATCATCGACTTCTGGAACCAGGGCTGGCAGCCCGCCGACCTCCTGGTCGACGTGCTCGGCTACTACGAGTCGATCTGACCGGTCCGGACCTGACGGTCCAGGTCTGACCGGCCGAGGCCGGGGCGGCGTTCCGTACTTC
>NZ_JBHUAF010000614.1:0-2812 GCF_042789895.1 Kitasatospora sp. NPDC056783 | reverse complement strand
GCGCGGGTCGGGGACGGTGTCGCCGGAGCGGCGCACGGGGGCGGCGCGGCCGGGCGTGGCGGCGGGGCGCGGGCGGCGGCCGGGGCGGGGGCGGCACCGACCGACGATGACGGCCGCATCCCGACAGAAACCGAACGCCGGGGCAGACCGCGAGCAGGGCGGAGCAGCGAAAGCAGCGCGTGGCGGGTACGAGGCAGGGGCGGTTCGCAGGGAACAGCAGCTGAAACTGATGGTCCATCACATGCGGTAGGTAGAATCGCGCTGCGACAGTCGGCGAGCTGAATGCTCGCCAAGCTGCCTGACATGGCTGGGGAGCCCCGTAGTTGACCAGCGCTGGCCGGCGCGGGTCGGGGCTCCCCAGTCAACACCCCAGCCTTCAACAAAGGAGCGCCACCATGAAGCGTACGCCGGAACGGCTCGCGGCTCTCGCCAGGGCACGCGGGCAGCAGTGGCGGCCCCATGCCAGGGTCCTGGCCCGCCGAGCGCTCCTCGGCGCGGCCGGCGCTACCGGAGCCCTGCCCGTCACCCTCCTCGCTCAGCACCTGCTCCACCGCTGAGCACCGCTGTCGGCTGGACGGAGCGCTGCCCGGCCGGCGGCCCCTCACCCGGTCCGCGGTCGAGATGCACAGCAGGTGTGATCTCGCCGGTGACCACCGCTACGCCGGCGAAGAGACCAGCGTGACCGGCGCCCCCGTCCCGTCGCCACCCTCCCCACCCGACACCTGACCAACCGCTGACCGAACTTCAGCCCCCACGGGGGGACACCCCCGTCACACCACCCGATCGTGGACGAGCACGCGGACACCAGTTGGCGCCAGTAGCCCAAGCTCATCGCGGGACACCAGTCTCGTCGGCAGGCAAACCGTCCACCGGAACGGGCATCGTCCCAGATCAGACACCTCGGGCACCACCTCGACGCGACAGAGGGCCAGGAGCCGGGCGTCGGAGGTGCCGTGGGCGCCGGCCGGACAGCCATCCGTCCGCGGGCGGCCCTTCAGCCGGCCCTCGCCGTCGCCGTCGCCGGCTCCTGGGACGGCGGGATGTACGGGCATCGCTACCGGACCACGGGCCGCGGCCGGCCGGAGCGCGACGGCGGCCAAGAGGTGTCCCCCGCTCCGACCAGGGCGCGACGGCGGCCCGACAAGCAGACAGGCGGGGCGCAGCCGGTGGCCAGAGCGCGGCGGAGGCCCGACAAGGGGCGCGGCCCGACCGGGGCGAGGAAGGCGCGAGCACGGCCCGTCCATCGGGACCCGGGGTGATTGCCCGGCGATCACCGCGACCCGGACAGCGGCAGCAGGCACCCTGGCGGAGCACGGCCTGGACGGCGGACCCGGGACGACCCGGACCAGGCGGCGACGGCGCGGCAAGACGGCGGGGCGGGCGGCGCCCGGACGGCAGGCACAACCGCGTCCGGCAGCCCCGGGCCCGGGACGGCGACCCGGCGCGGCATGGCGAGCACGGGCACGGCCCGGACAGCGGCGCGACGGCCGACCAGGACGGCGACCCGGACCTCGCCGAGACGGGGCGCAGCGAGGAGGCGGGCACCGGCACCGAGCGCAGCACGACACCGGACCGGCGCAGCAGGCACCCGGACGGGACGCGGCCTCGACGGCAGACCCGGAACGGCGGCGGCCCAGCAGGAACTCGGCAGGCCCGGACGACACCGAGCGCTACCCCCACCAAACCGAATGCCAACCCCCAGCCACCGTAATTCCAACCCGAATTCACACCACCACCAGAAACCAGCCGGTCACAGCAACCGGGTGAAATACCCGGCGGAATTCAACCCCCGGATACGGAGCCGTAGACCCCCGGACGGCGCCACGGCGGCCCGACAAAGCCCCCGACCCCACCCCCGGGGCGGCGTGAACATCACACACAGCAACCAGTCACACGACCGACGCCACCCGCACCACCCACCGGACCACCCCGCCACACTCCCGCACAGTGGTCCAGACAACTTGTGGCCGTGGTGGTGATTTGCCCTGTTTTCGGCGGATCAGTGCCATGGCCGGTCAGCGAAGGTCACACCTTGGGTTCCGCTACCAGGAGGGGCGTAACGCCATGCCGTCCGGGCCCCGGCCCGGCGGCGGCCGAGGCCGGGCCGGGTGGCGGGTGTTGCCTGGCGGGCTGTCGGCGGGCCACGACGGCCGGGGGAGGGGCCTGTCCCGCGGGAACGGGCCGGGACGGCGCGCGGCCGGGAGTCGCGCGCGGGGGCCGCTTCCGATCCGGCTGACGTTTCGTCAGAATCTTCCGTGTGACGGAACCCTTGAGCACCGGGCCGGCCTGCGCGCGGCCCGGGTGCGGCCGGCCCCTGCCGAAGGCGGCCACCGGCCGCCCCGCCCTGCACTGCGGCCCGGCCTGCCGCCAGGCCGAACACCGTCGGCGCCGCCTCGAAGAAGAGCTCCCGGCCCTGCGCGCCGAGGCCCGGGCCCTGCCGCGCGGCCTCGGCGGCGACGGACAGGCGCGGCGGGTCCTGGAGGGCCTGGACGGCGGCCGGGTGGCGGTGTTCGTCCGGCACGCCCGCGCCGCCCGGGCCGGCCTCGACAACGCCTTCACCGTCCTCGCACTCCCCGTACCCGCCGCCGGCCGGACAGCCGGCGAGCGGCAGGCAGAGCCGACCGCCTCCGCCCTGGCGGCGGCGCCGGCGCCCGCGGGGCGCGGCAAGCGCGCGCGGGTCCACGGCCAGCAGACCGTTCCCGAAGCTCTGCTGACCGCCTTCCAGAACGCCTGCGGGGCCGGGGCGGACGAGACGGGAACGGGAACGGCGAGCGCCCCGGTCCCGGACGGCGGCCAGGGCCACGACGAAGGC
>NZ_JBHUAF010000613.1:0-2813 GCF_042789895.1 Kitasatospora sp. NPDC056783 | reverse complement strand
CCCCACACCGGGGAGCCGCCCCTCGCGCGTATGCCGCGGCGGTCGGCGACGACCCGCCGCCGACGGCGTCCGGACATAACAACTCGCGCGCACCTCCCCAGGTGGCCGAGGATTGCACCGTAGGGTTGTGGGCATGCCGGGTGATGGCGCACCAGCGCGCCACCCGGGCAGAAGGACCCGAACCCCCCGCGGGACGAAGGCTTCAAACGGAAGCCGCCCGCATCCGAGAGAGCGTCCAGACGCGGACCGCCCTTCCCGGCCCGGCAGCCGTGAGGCGCCGGTCCTCGGTAGTGGCCGTCGGAGCCCCCGCAGAGCGAGCGGGGCACTCCGGAGGCTTCGATCGAAGACCGGCCCGACTGCCGCCCTCCCCGTAGAGGGCCCGGGGGCCAACCGCAGGCAGGACGCGGGGACGCTCTCCCGGAGAACGTACGAAAGAGGAGATCTTCCAGGTGGAAGAGAACGTGTTCTACGCCGAGGCCGTGATCGACAACGGTTCCTTCGGCACCCGTACCATCCGCTTCGAGACCGGCCGTCTGGCCCGTCAGGCCGCCGGCTCCGCCGTGGCCTACCTGGACGACGACACCATGGTGCTGTCGGCCACCAGCGCGTCCAAGCAGCCGAAGGAGCACTTCGACTTCTTCCCGCTGACCGTGGACGTCGAGGAGCGGATGTACGCCGCCGGCCGCATCCCCGGCTCGTTCTTCCGTCGCGAGGGCCGGCCCTCCGAGGACGCGATCCTCACCTGCCGCCTGATCGACCGCCCGCTGCGCCCGTCCTTCGTCAAGGGCCTGCGCAACGAGATCCAGGTCGTCGTCACCGTGATGGCGCTCAACCCCGACCACCTGTACGACGTGGTCGCCATCAACGCCGCCTCCGCCTCCACCCAGCTGGCGGGCCTGCCGTTCTCCGGCCCGATCGGTGGCGTCCGCGTCGCGCTGATCAACGGCCAGTGGGTCGCCTTCCCGACCCACAGCGAGCTGGAGTCGGCCGTCTTCGACATGGTCGTCGCCGGTCGCGTCCTGCCGGACGGCGACGTCGCGATCATGATGGTCGAGGCCGAGGCCACCGACAAGACCATCAAGCTGGTCGAGGGCGGCGCCGAGGCGCCGACCGAGGAGATCGTCGCCTCCGGCCTGGAGGCCGCGAAGCCGTTCATCAAGGTCCTGTGCGCCGCGCAGGCGCAGCTGGCCGCCCAGGCCGCCAAGCCGACCGGTGAGTTCCCGGTCTTCCTGGACTACCAGGACGACGTCCTCGCCGCGCTGACCGCCGCCGTCAAGGACGAGCTCGCCCAGGCCCTGACCATCGCGGGCAAGCAGGAGCGCCAGAACGAGCTGGACCGCGTCAAGGCGCTGGCCGCCGAGAAGCTGCTCCCCGAGTTCGAGGGCCGCGAGAAGGAGATCGGCGCCGCCTACAACGCGCTGACCAAGAAGATCGTCCGCGAGCGCGTCATCAAGGACAAGGTCCGCATCGACGGCCGCGGCGTCACCGACATCCGCACCCTGGCCGCCGAGGTCGAGGCCATCCCGCGGGTGCACGGCTCGGCCCTGTTCGAGCGCGGCGAGACCCAGATCCTGGGCGTCACCACGCTGAACATGCTGCGCATGGAGCAGCAGCTGGACACGCTCTCCCCGGAGACGCGTCGCCGCTACATGCACAACTACAACTTCCCGCCGTACTCCGTCGGTGAGACCGGCCGCGTGGGCTCGCCCAAGCGCCGCGAGATCGGCCACGGCGCGCTGGCCGAGCGCGCCCTGCTGCCGGTGCTGCCGACCCGCGAGGAGTTCCCGTACGCCATCCGCCAGGTCTCCGAGGCGCTCGGCTCCAACGGCTCCACCTCGATGGGCTCGGTCTGCGCCTCGACCATGTCGCTGCTGAACGCCGGTGTGCCGCTGAAGGCCGCCGTCGCCGGCATCGCGATGGGCCTGATCTCCCAGGAGATCGACGGCGAGACCCACTACGTCACGCTGACCGACATCCTCGGCGCCGAGGACGCGTACGGCGACATGGACTTCAAGGTCGCCGGTACCCGCAACTTCATCACCGCCCTCCAGCTGGACACCAAGCTGAACGGCATCCCGGCGTCGGTGCTCGCCGCCGCGCTGAAGCAGGCCAAGGACGCCCGCCTGCACATCCTCGACGTGATGAACGAGGCCATCGACTCGCCCGACGAGATGTCCCCGAACGCGCCGCGCATCATCACCATCAAGATCCCGGTGGACAAGATCGGTGAGGTCATCGGCCCCAAGGGCAAGATGATCAACCAGATCCAGGAGGACACCGGCGCCGAGATCACGATCGAGGACGACGGCACCATCTACATCGGTGCCGCCGACGGCCCGGCCGCCGAGGCCGCCCGCACCACGATCAACCAGATCGCCAACCCGACCATGCCGGAGGTCGGCGAGCGCTACCTGGGCACCGTGGTCAAGACCACGACGTTCGGCGCGTTCGTGTCGCTGATGCCGGGCAAGGACGGCCTGCTGCACATCTCGCAGATCCGCAAGCTGGCCGGCGGCAAGCGCGTCGAGAACGTCGAGGACGTCCTCGGCGTCGGCGCCAAGGTCCAGGTCGAGATCGCCGAGATCGACCCGCGCGGCAAGCTCTCCCTGATCCCGGTCATCGAGGGCGAGGAGGGCGGCGAGGCCGCTTCCGAGTGAAGCGCCGCTAGCTGACCCCGCGGCCCGTACGCCACCCGGCGCGCGGCCCGCACCCCGGTCTCCACGCGGTCGTCCGCCCCTCCCCATCCGCACCAGCGATACCACTGGCGGTCCCCCCCCTGCCGCACGCCCCGGCGCACACGCAGCCTCCCGGCA
>NZ_JBHUAF010000612.1:0-2836 GCF_042789895.1 Kitasatospora sp. NPDC056783 | reverse complement strand
CCGTCGAGCCGGCGGCCGAGGAGGCCCCCGCCGCTCCGGCCCGCCGCCCGCGCCGCCGTCGCGTGGTCGAGGCCGCGCCGGTCGTCGAGGCCCCGGTCGAGGAGCCGCAGGCCGAGGAGCCCGTGGTCGAGGAGCCCGAGGAGGAGGCCGCCGAGGCCGTCACCGAGGCCCCCGCCGCCCAGCCGGTGGCCGAGCCCGCCGCCGCTCCGGCCGCCGAGGCCGAGCCGCACCACCGGGTGCGCCGCCGCGCCGTCCGTCCGGCCACCGCGGTCTTCCAGGCCCCGGTGTTCCAGGAGCCGGCCCCCTTCGTCGCGCCGTCCACGCCGACCGCGTCGGCCGCGCCGACCGCGCCGCAGCAGTCCGTCGCCGCCCCGGCGCCGGCCGAGGCCCCGGCCGCGGTCGAGCGCGAGGAGGAGGACGAGTACGAGTACAGCGGCGTCGGCCGCCGTCGCCGGGTCCGCACCCGGGTGGAGCCGACCCGTCGCAAGCCGGCCGCCAAGGCCAAGGCCAAGGCCCAGCCCCAGGCGCAGGCCCCGGTGGCGGCGCCCGCGCCCGTCGTCGAGGCGCCCGCCGTCGAGACCCCCGCCGTGGAGGCCCCCGCCGCCGGTCCGGAGACCGAGGGCGAGTGGGAGGAGGACGGCCGTCCGTCGCGCCGTCGTCGTCGGGGTGGCCGTCGCCGTCGCCGTGGCGAGGCCGAGGAGTTCGAGGCCGCCGAGGCCGAGCAGCCCACCGCCGAGGAGCCGGCCGAGGCCGTCGCCGACGAGGACGGCGAGGACGACGACGACCTGGCCGCCGGCCTGTCCTCGTCGCGCCGCCGGCGCCGCCGTCGCCGCCGCAGCGGTGAGGCCGGCGCCGTCGAGACCGCCGAGACCACCGAGGACGGCGTCCGCACGGTGGTGAAGGTGCGCGAGCCGCGCCGCCGCTCCACCGAGCCGTCCTTCGACCCGGACGAGGTGCAGTCCATCAAGGGCTCCACCCGCCTGGAGGCCAAGAAGCAGCGCCGCCGCGAGGGCCGCGAGCTGGGCCGCCGCCGGGTGCCGATCATCACCGAGGCCGAGTTCCTGGCCCGCCGCGAGTCGGTCGAGCGCGTCATGGTGGTGCGCCAGAACGGCCAGCGCACCCAGATCGGCGTCCTTGAGGACGGCGTGCTGGTCGAGCACTACGTCAACAAGGAGCAGGCCACCTCGTACGTCGGCAACGTCTACCTGGGCAAGGTCCAGAACGTGCTGCCGTCGATGGAGGCCGCCTTCGTCGACATCGGCAAGGGCCGCAACGCGGTGCTGTACGCCGGTGAGGTCAACTTCGGCGCGCTGGGCGGCCACGGCGGCCCGCGCCGGATCGAGTCGGTGCTGAAGTCCGGCCAGTCCGTGCTGGTGCAGGTCTCCAAGGACCCGATCGGCCACAAGGGCGCCCGCCTGACCAGCCAGATCTCGCTGCCCGGCCGCTACCTGGTGTACGTGCCCGAGGGCTCGATGACCGGTATCTCGCGCAAGCTGCCCGAGAACGAGCGCGCCCGCCTGAAGCAGATCCTCAAGAAGATCGTCCCGGACGACGCGGGCGTCATCGTGCGCACCGCCGCCGAGGGCGCCTCCGAGGAGGAGCTGACCCGGGACGTCCAGCGCCTCCAGCAGCAGTGGGAGGACATCCAGAAGAAGGCCGCGACCGGCAACGCCCCGGCGCTGCTGTACGGCGAGCCGGACATGACCGTCCGGGTCGTCCGCGACATCTTCAACGAGGACTTCACCAAGGTCATCGTCTCCGGCGACGAGGCGTGGAAGACCATCCACGAGTACGTCTCCAACGTGGCCCCGGACCTCGCCGAGCGGCTCCAGCGGTGGACCTCCGAGGTGGACGTGTTCGCCACCTACCGGATCGACGAGCAGCTGATGAAGGCGCTGGACCGCAAGGTCTGGCTGCCCAGCGGCGGTTCGCTGGTGATCGACCGCACCGAGGCGATGGTCGTCATCGACGTCAACACCGGGAAGTTCGTCGGCCAGGGCGGAAACCTGGAGGAGACGGTCACCCGGAACAACATCGAGGCGGCCGAGGAGATCGTGCGCCAGCTGCGGCTGCGCGACCTCGGGGGCATCATCGTGATCGACTTCATCGACATGGTGCTGGAGTCCAACCGCGACCTGGTGCTGCGCCGCCTGCTGGAGTGCCTGGGTCGGGACCGGACCAAGCACCAGGTGGCCGAGGTCACCTCGCTGGGCCTGGTCCAGATGACCCGCAAGCGGGTCGGCCAGGGTTTGCTGGAGTCCTTCTCCGAGCCGTGCGTGCACTGCAACGGCCGCGGCGTGATCGTCCACATGGAGCAGCCGAGCACCCACGTCCACGCCCCCGCGGCGGCGGTCGAGGCCGGCTCGGGCGGTGGCAAGCGCCGTCGCCGGGGCAAGGGCGGCGCGGGTCACGAGGAGCCGCAGGCCGTCGAGGCCGCGGTGGCCGTCGAGGCGGAGCCGGTCGAGGCCTTCGTCGAGCCGGCCGAGCCGGTGCGCGAGGAGATCGAGGGCCAGCTGGCCCTGGAGGTCCCGGGCGTCGAGGTTCCCGCCGAGGAGGCCGTGGAGGCCCCCGTCGTCGAGGCTCCGGTCGTCGAGGCGCCGGCCGCTCCGGCGGGCCGTCCGCGCCGCCGGGCGGTGCGCAAGGCGACGGCTCCGGCCGGTTCGCCGAACAACGCCGAGATCGTGGTGCTCCAGGCCAAGGCCGAGGCGGCGCTGGAGGCGGCCCTGGAGGCCGCTGCCGCTCCGGCCGTCGAGGCCGTCGCCGAGGCGCCGGCCGCGCCGGTCGTGGTCGCGGAGGCCGAGGCCGAGGCCGTCGAGGCTCCGGCCGCCGCCGAGAC
>NZ_JBHUAF010000611.1:0-2840 GCF_042789895.1 Kitasatospora sp. NPDC056783 | reverse complement strand
CCCCTGCCCCGCCCCGCGGTGATTTTCCGGCCGCCCCGTACGTTGGACATGCGAGGATTCGGTCCATCAGCCTGACGAAGGAGTGCAGCGAGTGCCCGGCACAAACCTGACCCGTGAGGAGGCCCGTACCCGGGCCGACCTCCTCCACGTGGACGCGTACGACATCGAGCTCGACCTCGGCTCGGCCCGTGAGGGTGGCACCTTCCGGTCCACCACCGTGGTCCGGTTCAGCGCCACCACCCCCGGTGCGGAGACCTTCATCGACCTCGTCGCCCCGAGCGTCGAGGAGATCACCCTCAACGGCGAGCGGCTCGACCCGGCGAGCTTCGTCGACAGCCGCATCCCGCTGCCGGGCCTGGCGGCCGAGAACGAGCTGCGGGTCGTCGCGAACTGCGAGTACACCAACACCGGTGAGGGCCTGCACCGGTTCGTCGACCCGGTCGACGGCGAGACCTACCTGTACAGCCAGTTCGAGGTGCCGGACGCCCGCCGGGTCTTCGCCAACTTCGAACAGCCCGACCTGAAGGCCGCGTTCGCGTTCACCGTGACCGCGCCCACGGGCTGGGTCGTGGTCTCCAACTCGCCCACCCCGCGGCCGGCCGGCGAAGGGGACACCCAGGTCTGGACGTTCGAGCCCACCGGCCGGATCTCCGGCTACATCACCGCGCTCGTCGCCGGCCCCTACGTCGGGGTCTTCGACACCTACGAGAACGGCGAGCAGCGGGTGCCGCTGGGCATCTACTGCCGCCCCTCGCTGCGCGAGTTCCTGGACCCGGAGGCCGTCTTCGAGGTCACCAAGCAGGGCTTCGACTACTTCCAGGAGAAGTTCGACTACCCGTACCCGTTCGCGAAGTACGACCAGCTCTTCGTCCCGGAGTTCAACGCCGGCGCGATGGAGAACGCGGGCGCCGTCACCCTGCGCGACCAGTACGTGTTCCGCTCCAAGGTCACCGACGCCGCGTACGAGGCCCGCGCCGCGACGATCCTGCACGAGCTCGCCCACATGTGGTTCGGCGACCTCGTCACCATGGAATGGTGGAACGACCTCTGGCTCAACGAGTCCTTCGCGACCTTCGCCGAGGCGGTCTGCCAGGCCGAGGCCCCCGGCTCCAAGTGGCCGCACTCCTGGACCACCTTCGCCAACCAGATGAAGACCTGGGCGTACCGGCAGGACCAGCTGCCGTCCACCCACCCGATCATGGCGGACATCAACGACCTGGAGGACGTCCAGGTCAACTTCGACGGCATCACCTACGCCAAGGGCGCCTCGGTGCTCAAGCAGCTGGTGGCGTACGTCGGCCAGGACGCCTTCTTCCAGGGCGTGCAGGCCTACTTCAAGCGCCACGCCTGGGGCAACACCCGGCTCGGCGACCTGCTCGGCGCCCTCGAGGAGGCCAGCGGCCGCGACCTCAAGGCCTGGTCCAAGGCCTGGCTGGAGACCGCCGGCATCAACGTGCTGCGGCCCGCCGTCACCGTGGACGCCGACGGGCGGATCGAGTCCTTCGCGGTGCTCCAGGACGCCCCCGCGCTGCCCGCCGGCGCCAAGGGCGAGGCCGTGCTGCGGCCGCACCGCATCGCGATCGGCCTGTACGAGCTGAACGGCGACGCGCTGGTGCGCACCGACCGGATCGAGCTGGACGTCGACGGCCCGCGCACCGAGGTGCCCGAGCTGGTCGGCCGGCAGCGCCCGGCCGTCGTGCTGCTCAACGACGACGACCTCTCGTACGCCAAGATCCGGCTGGACGAGGACTCGCTGGCCGTCGTCACCGAGAACCTCGGCGGTTTCACCGAGTCGCTGCCGCGCGCGCTGTGCTGGGCCTCCGCCTGGGACATGACCCGCGACGGCGAGCTGGCCGCCCGCGACTACCTGTCGCTGGCGCTGTCCGGCATCGGGCGCGAGAGCGACATCGGCGTGGTGCAGTCGGTGCAGCGGCAGGTCAAGCTCGCCCTCGACGCCTACGCCGACCCGCGGTGGCGCGAGGAGGGCCTCGCCCGCTGGGCCGCCGCCGCGGAGGAGCACCTGCGCGCCGCCGAGCCCGGCAGCGACCACCAGCTGGCCTGGGCCCGCGCCCTCGCCTCGGTCGCCCGCACCGACGGCCAGCTCGGGCTGATCGCCGGGCTGCTGGACGGCTCGGCCGAGCTCAAGGGCCTCGCGGTGGACACCGAGCTGCGCTGGACCCTGCTCACCCGGCTCGCCGCCACCGGCCGGGCCGACGAGGCCGCCATCGCGGCCGAGCTGGAGCGGGACAACACCGCGGCCGGCCAGGAGCACGCGGCCACCTGCCGCGCCGCCCGGCCGACCGCCGAGGCCAAGGCGGAGGCCTGGGCGTCGGTGGTCGAGTCGGACACCCTGACGAACTACGTGCAGGACGCCGTCATCACCGGCTTCCAGCAGTCCGACCAGCGCGAGCTGATCGCGCCGTACGCGGAGAAGTACTTCGCGGCGGTGAAGGGCATCTGGGAGACCCGCAGCCACGAGATCTCGCAGCAGATCATCGTCGGGCTGTACCCGTCGCTCCAGGTGACGGCCGGGACGCTGGAGGCGACCGACGCGTGGCTGGCCTCGGCCGAGCCGGCGCCGGCCCTGCGGCGCCAGGTCGTCGAGGCCCGGGCGGGCATCGAGCGCGCGCTCAAGGCCCAGGCGGTCGACCGCGCGGCGGGGGCCAGCTGACGGCGGGCCGATGCCCGAAGGGGCGCCGGACGGAGTCGTCCGGCGCCCCTTCGGGGTTCCGCGTTGTTCCGGGTGGCTACTTCTTCTTGCCCTTGCCGTACGGCAGGCCGGCCAGACCGGCGATCACCGCGAAGGCGACGAGGGGGAGAAACACGTACAGGCCGCGGGT
>NZ_JBHUAF010000610.1:0-2862 GCF_042789895.1 Kitasatospora sp. NPDC056783 | reverse complement strand
GGCCAGGACCAGGCTGGCGACCGTGGTGACCGCCATCGCGACGATGCCGACCAGGGCCGCCGTGGTGTAGGCACTGTCGTTCGGGAAGATCCGGCCGGTGTCGGTACCGGCGGACAGCACCAGGCCGCCGACGGCACTGCCGAGCGAGTACCCCACGCTGCGCGTGATGTAGTTGAAGCTCATCGCACTGGACGTCTCGCTCTTGGGCGTGACAGCCAGGATGACGCCGGGCATGGCGGCCGAGAAGCTGCCGACGCCGAAGCCCAGCACGCTCATCGCCAGCAGCAGTTCGACCAGGTTCGACCGGGCCGCGGCGAAGAGGACGAACCCCCCGATGATGACGACGGCGCTGCCCGCCAGCAGGAACGGGGCCTCGATCCGCTTGAGCATCGGGGGCGTGAGCTTGCCGCCGGCGAACCCCAGCACGGAGAAGGGGATCAGGACCAGCCCGGCGACGAAGGTGGTGAGCCCGAAGCCGTAGCCGGCGCTGTGCGGCGTCTGCGCGTACCGGGTGATCAGCGTGAGCAGGATGTACATGCCGATCGCGCCGACGAACATGGCGAGGTTCGCCCCGGCGACCGCCGGGTGCCGCAGCGCCTTGAGGTCGATCAGCGGCGCCGTGCCGCGCAGTCCGGTGGCGGTCCAGACGGCGAGCAGGACCACGGCGACGACGGCCAGCACCACCGCCACGCCGAGGTGGTGACTCCACAGGCTCCGCTCCCCGGCGAGGTACAGGACGAGGAACAGCCCACCCGCCAGGAGGAGCGCGCCCACCGTGTCCAGGTGGGCGGAGCGGCCCGCGGGGGCGTCGGGCATGAAGCGCCAGGCGGCCAGGAAGGCGATGACGGTGACGAACAGGCCGAGGCCGTAGGCGGCGCGCACCCCGCCCACCTGGGTGAGCAGGCCCGCGAGGGGGTAGCCGGCGCCGACCCCGATGATGGAGACCACCGAGACCAGGGAGATGGTGGCCGCGCTGCGCTCCTCGGGGAGGTGGTCGCGGGCCACGCCCATCATCAGCGCCGTCAGACCGAGCCCGATGCCCTGCCCGGCCCGGCCGACCAGCAGCCAGGCGAACGACAGCGGCAGCACGGTGAGCGCACTGCCCACGACGACGACCGCCAGCGTGGCGAGGATCGTGGCGCGCCGGTGCGGGCCGGCGCCGAGCCGGCCGAGGATCGGCGTGGAGACCGCGCCGGCCAGCAGCGCGATGGTCAGCGTCCACTGCGCGCTGCTGAGCGAGACGTGGAACGTGGTGGCCACGGTGGTGATGAGCGGCGCCCCGAGGCTCGCGACCGCCGCCACGACCAGGGCGACGAACACCAGGGAGGGGACCAGCATCCGCGGCTCGGGCTGCTCCCGGGGAGTGCTCATCGGCCGGCCCCGGTGGTGCCGCGGCCGGTGAGGAGCGGCTGAGCGTCCACGCGGGCCCGGGTGGGCACCGTCACCTGCCGGGAAGCCGGACGCGGCAGGGCCGTTAATGCGGGATGGGTGGTCATGTCCAGGACCGTAGGGCCCGGGCAACGCGTCGTCCAATACCTGATCGGACTGGCTCCGATAGCCAGGGCCTATCAACTGTGGAGACCCGCCGACCCGTTGCGGGGAGGAGGTCGCCCCGGTGAGGCAGTTCACGCGCGCGCCCGCCGGACCGGCGCCCAACACCACCGGTGAGCCGCACATCTGAGCGATGGTCAGCCATGCGTTTCGTCCGGCACGAGCGGGCCCCGACCGATCGTACGCGAGGGGCACGGAAACGGCCCGCCGGGCGAACCGGCGGGCCGTCATGCGCGTGATCGGGGTCAGTAGGCGCCGTTCAGGAACGGGAGCACCTCCGCGGCGTCCGTGATGCCGGCCGGCGGGCCGTCGACCCGGGTGCCCGGGAGCGCGTTCTGGACGATCATCGGAGCGAGGGTCGGAGTGGTGTTGATCTCGATGAAGTGGTTGACGCCGAAGTTCTCCTGAAGGTCCGCCACCGACTCGATGAGGTTCGCCGGCTTGGTCCAGATGGCGAGCGACGCCTTCCGGACCGTGTCGGTCTCGACGATCGGCCGGCACTCGGTGGTGAAGTACAGCGGGGGCAGCACGGGGTCCACGGTGCGCTCCTCCTGGCGCATGATCGCCTGGAGGGCCGCCGACCGGAACAGCGGGGTGTGGATGGGGAGCAGGGCGGCGAGGCGCCGGCAGGGGACGCCGTTGCGCTCCGCGTGGCTCTGCAGCAGGTCCAGGTCGTCGAACCAGCCGCAGACCACCGTCTGGTTCGGAGCGTTGATCATGCCGACGTACAGGCCCTCCTCCGAGACCTGCCGGCACATCGCCCGGGCGGTCTGCTGGTTGACGGCGAGGGCGAGCATCCCGCCCCGCAGCGACATCCGCTCGGCCTCGACGTAGCCCCCGAGCAGGACGTCGATCGTCTCCGCCATCGTCATGAGGTCCGTGATCACGCTGCCGACGTTGAAGCCCGCGCCGTGCCCGAGGATGATGGACGGCTGGACCTTCAGGTCGAGCGACGCGTACACGGAGTACGGGACGAGCGTCGCCGCCACCAGGTTGTGGACGTATTCCGTCTCCAGGCTGGGCGCCGGGCCCGGATCCCCGGCCGTGAGTCTGTCCGTGACGGGCGGATGGCCGAGTTCCGCGAGTTTCCGGTCGGTCATGTCCAGGGCGTCGGCCACGCTCGCGTTCGTGTCGGCGAGCGTGCGCAGGATCCCCGGCGGATAGGGGTTGCTGAACGGCGGAAAAGCGAGGGCTGTCGTGAGCGGCATCTGTTTCTCCCGGGATGTCTGCCCGTTCGTCGTCACCGGGAGCGGGGGCGGCTCCCGTCCGGTCATCCGGAGAACGGATCCGGCCCGCCCTGCTGCCGGATCC
>NZ_JBHUAF010000609.1:0-2938 GCF_042789895.1 Kitasatospora sp. NPDC056783 | reverse complement strand
ATGTTCCTCCCGGCGGGCCGGACTCGTCACTTCAGGTGCCGCGAGGGTCCGTCAGGCCCTCGGCGCGCGGTCGGCCGTCAGCAGGGGCCGAGGTCGGTCCAGACGCCCCACTGGCCGCTCAGGCTCGGGTCGTCGCCCTGGGTCCACCACTTGTTGGAGTAGTAGTGGCCCTTCCACGAGACCTTGGTGCCACCGGCCGCGTACGCGGTGCTCGCGTTCCAGCTCGGGGCGGCCGAGCAGGACGGCGCCGGCGTGGTCTGGGTGGCGGTCGGGGTCGGGGTCGGGGTCACCGTGCCGGTCGGGGTCGGGGTCGCCGTACCGGTCGGGGTCGGGGTCGGGGTCGCCGTACCGGTCGGGGACGGCGGGGCCGGGCAGCCGGCGGCGGAGCCGTTGGTGGCGCTCACCATCTTGTCGAACAGGGCGGTCTTGGTGCCCAGGTCGTACAGCGAGAAGGCGAAGGAGCCGCCGAGGCCGTTGCAGTGCGCGTAGTCGAGCTTGGCCTGGATCGACTTGGCGTCCTCACCGCTCCAGAAGGTGTTGCCGTCGTAGAAGTACGTGGCCTTGGCCGCGTCGTCCCAGTAGGTCTTCGACGGGTTGTCGACGAAGCCCGCGAGCTCCTTGTACATCTGGATGCCGGGCATGTTGCCGGACATCGCCGCGCCGGTGGCCGGCTGCACGGCGGGCTGGAACAGACCGTGCTGGCCGTTGTCCTTCACGCCGGTCCAGCCGCGGTAGTAGAACGGCACACCCATGTTGATCTTGTTGGCGGGGAAGCCGCCGGGGATGCCGTAGTCCTTGTCACCGACCGTCCACGCCTTGATGGCGTTGTCGATCGAGTACTTGCCGTTGCCCGGCTTGACCGGGGTCGACGGGTCGTTCGGGCCCGCGTAGAGCGCGGCCTGGTGGTTGGTCGGCCCCTGGGCGTCCCAACCGCCGTGCATGTCGTAGGTCATGACGTCGAGGAAGGTCAGGTACTGACCGATCTTGTCGGTCTCGACGTTCATGATCTTGTCCTGGCCGGCGCCGACCGCCGCCGCCAGGCCGTAGGTCTTCTTGTCGACCGCGCCCTGCGCGTCCAGCTGGGTGCGGAACTCCTTCAGCAGGGCAGTGAAGTTCTGCTTGTCCGCCGGGCTGGAGAGGTTGCCGGTGTGGCCGCCGCCGCCCGGGTACTCCCAGTCGATGTCGATGCCGTCGAAGATGCCGGCCGCCGAGCCCGGACCGCCGAAGCCGGCGTCGACGGGCAGGTTGCCCTTGATGAACATGTCGATGCAGGACGACACCAGGTGCTTGCGCGACGCGTCCGTGGCGGCGGCCGGCGAGAAGTACTTGGAGTAGGTCCAACCACCGATGGAGAGCAGGATCTTGAGGTTCGGGTTCTTCGCCTTCAGCTTCTTCAGCTGGTTGAAGTTGCCCGCGACCGGCTGGTTCCAGACGTCGCCGACGCCGTCGACCGAGATGTCCGGGCCGAAGCTCTTCTGGTAGTCGGCGAACGCGTCCGCGGCGCCGTCACCCGCGTTGGGGTTGTTGTCGTTCTGGTCCGCGGCCTTGGTGGCCTGGAAACATCCGAGGTCGGTCGGGTGGATGTTGGCGAACGAGTAGATCATGTAGTCCAGCTTCCCGGCGACGCCGGTGTCCTGGATCGTCTTGGGGTAGTACGCGTTCGCGTAGATCGACCACTGGTCGTAGTACGCGACCTTGAGGCCGCCGCTGGTGGCGGGCGCACCGGTCGAGTTGGTGGTCGCGGCGTTGGCCGCGCCGCCGCCGGTCAGCGCGAGGCCGGCGCCGAGCAGCAGGGAGGCGGTGGTGCCGGCCGCGATGGCGGCCAGGCTCTTGGGGCGACGGCGACGGCCGCCGTCCGGAGCCGGGGTCCCGGCCCTTTCAATGCGTGAGCGCAGCATGGGTGCGTGACTCCTGGTTGTGGGGGATTCCGGTCGCCCCGGGGGGCACTCGTCCGGGGTGGGGCCGGACGACCGGGACATGACAGGCATGGGTGGGGAATCGAGCGGGATCAGACCATGACGGACTACCGGGATGTGCCGAACCGGCACCAACGGCACGAGGCCGTTGGCGCCGGCTCAGGGGCTCCCTGCACCTGGGCAATAAAAATGGACTAGACCAACTCACCCGTCAAGGGGTCCTGTTGGGCCTTGAGCCCCGCTTAAGGTTCCGCCCCCGCGCTGAGCTGGGCGGCCACCCCTGGAGCCGGTACCGCGACTCAGTACCGGACGGCGTTCGCCACCTCGGCCCCGACCGCGCCGGAGAGGTCCCGGTTGGAGCGCCCGGTGGCCTGGGCGCTCTGCCCGGCGGCCACGTCCTGGACGGTCACCGCGGTCGCGTCCAGCACCTTGCCCGACTCGTCGGTGAAATTCAGCTGGATCACGTAACGGTACGGCTGCTGCCCGTGGTTGGTGACGGTCAGCTGCGCCTGCGCCCTGCCGTCCGAGCCGGTGGTCACCGCCCCGACGGCGACGTCCCCCTTGGCGTCCAGCCCGCCCTTGATCCCGGCGACGGCCGAGGAGGCCGCCGACGCCGCGGACGAGGCCCTCGCCTGCGCCGAGGCGATCGCCGCCCCCGCCTCACCGGCCCCCGAGGCCAGCGCCGAGGCAGCTGAGGCGGCGGCGCTCGCGGCCTTCTCCACCGCGGCGGCCGCCGCGGAGCCCGCGCTCTTCGCGCCGCCGTCGGAGGAACAGCCCGCGAGGACCGCGGCGCCGACCGTCACCACGGCCAACATCCGGACTGCCGACGTCCGTTGGGGGCGCGTCGGCGGCGCTCCCGGATCCGGCGCGGTGGCCCTCGGCGGGGTCCCCCGCAGGGCCCTCGGCGGGACCGGGGAACTGGCGCGGGTGAGCGGCTGGCGGTCCATGCGGTGCCTCGTCTCCGGTCAGGCCGCCTCGGCCCTCCGCTCGGGGCGGCCTCGGCGGCGGGAGGTGTGCCGGGC
>NZ_JBHUAF010000608.1:0-2968 GCF_042789895.1 Kitasatospora sp. NPDC056783 | reverse complement strand
GATCGGTGCCGGGCCCTCGCCACGCGCGCGTACGGAGGGTCAGCGCGGTTGCCGCTCGGCCGGGGCGGCGGCGTCCCGGCGCTGCTTGAGCAGTCCGACGACGCTGAGGATCGTGACGAGCACGCCGGCCGCGTACAGCTGGTCGCGGTTGCCCGAGGTGGTGGTCATCAGGGCGAGGATGCCGACCACGCCGGCCAGCGCGACCCACGTCAGGTACGGGTAGCCCCACATCCGCACGGTGAGCAGCTCGGGCGCCTCGCGCTCCAGCCGGCGGCGCATCCGCAGCTGGGACACGCAGATGAACAGCCAGACCACCAGGATCGCCACGCCGGTGGTGTTCATCAGCCAGGTGAACACGGTGTCCGGCCAGAACTTGGAGGCCAGCACGGCGCCGAAGCCGAACAGGCAGGAGGCCAGCACGGCCCGGCGCGGCACCCCGCCGCTGACCTTGGCCAGCGCCTTGGGGCCCTGGCCGCGGCCGACCAGCGAGTACGCCATCCGGGAGGCGCCGTAGATGTTGGCGTTCATCGCGGACAGCAGGGCGATCAGCACCACCACCTGCATGATCACGCCGGCGGCGGGCACCCCGAGGTGGCTCAGTACGGTGACGTACGGGCCGTCGGCGACGACCTTCGGGTCCTTCCAGGACACCAGGGTGACCACCAGGGCCATCGAGCCGATGTAGAAGATCGCGATCCGCCACACCGCGGTGCGCACGGCGTTGGCGACGTTCTTCTTGGGGTCGTCGGACTCCGCGGCCGCGATGGTCACGGTCTCCATGCCGCCGTACGCGAAGACCGAGGCGAGCAGGCCGACGATCAGTCCGTCGGTGCCCCTGGGCAGGAAGCCGCCCTGGCCGGTCAGGTTCTCGACGCCGGGGGCGCCGGGGCCGATCACGCCGGCGACGCCGAGCCCGCCGAGGACCAGGAAGGCGATGATCGCGGTGATCTTGATCGCGGCGAACCAGAACTCGAACTCGCCGAAGTTCTTCACCGCGGTGAGGTTGCTGGTGCAGAAGAAGACCATGAACAGGGCGACCCAGATCCAGACGGAGACGCCCGGGATCCAGCCGTTGACGATCTTCCCGGCGGCGGTGGCCTCGGCGGCGACACCGCAGCACAGCATCACCCAGTACATCCAGCCGGCCGTGACTCCGGCCCAGGGGCCGATCTCCTTCTCGGCGTGCACCGAGAACGAGCCGGAGGCGGGGCGGGCGGCCGACATCTCACCGAGCATCCGCATGATCAGCATGACCAGGAGGCCGGAGAGCACGAACGCGAGGATGATCGCCGGGCCGGCCGCCGCGATGCCGGCGCCGGAGCCGACGAAGAGGCCGGCGCCGATCACGCCGCCGAGGGCGATCATCGACAGGTGGCGCTGCTTCAGGCCGTGGGTGAGCTGCTGTCCCGACGCCGGGCTCGCGGCCGGTGGGGTGCCGTTGGGCATCCCGGTCGCCGGAGGTGCGGGGGTGGGGGCCATAAGGGGTGGATCCAGACTGCTGTGCGGTAATCGGTATGAGATGTCCAATATCCGGCGATGTCGCTGAGCATGCCAAAGATGATCGTTCCGGGCTCACTATGCGGACCTCATCGGAACCTGGTGTGATCACTCGGTGTCCGAACGTGATCTGCGGTCGGTTTCGACAACCCCCGGGGGCAGGGGTTTGTCCGAAACCGACCCCGTTCGCCCAGTGGATCACCGCGTAGGTTCACAGGTGTTCACTCACCTGGACTCTCCTGGAGGAGCCCCCATGGCCATCGCCACCACCCCGATACCGCGCCGCGCCGTCCTCGCCGACCTGCTGCCCGCCGCCTCCACCCGCCTCGGCGCCCAGGTCCGCGACCTGGCCCTGGTGGCCGGCGGCGCCGCGCTGACCGGCGTGGCCGCCCAGCTGTCGGTGAACGTCCCCGGCTCGCCGGTGCCGGTCACCGGCCAGACCTTCGCCGCGCTGCTGGTCGGCACCGCGCTCGGCGCCCGCCGCGGCATCGCCTCGCTCGCGCTGTACCTGCTGGCCGGCATGGCGGGCCTGCCCTGGTTCGCCGAGGGCACCTCGGGCTGGGCGATGCCGTCCTTCGGCTACGTGCTCGGCTTCGTCCTCGCCGCCGCCGTGACCGGCGCGCTGGCCCGCCGCGGCGCCGACCGCACCCCGGTCAACACCGCCGCCACCATGGTCCTCGGCAGCCTGGCCATCTACGCGGTCGGCGTCCCGTACCTCGCCCTGACCCTGCACGTGTCGCTCGCCCGCGCCGCCGAGCTCGGCCTCTACCCGTACCTGGTCGGCGACGCCCTCAAGGCCGCCTTCGCCGCCGGCGCCCTGCCGCTGGCCTGGAAGCTTCTCGACCGGCGCTGACCCCGCCCCGCGGGCACACCGGCCGACGTCCCCGGCGGGCGCGCCGGCCGACGCCTCCGTCGGCGCACCCGTTGTCGGGCCCGGGCGCACGCGCATGCCACACTCATGGGCATGCGCGTGTACCTGGGCTCAGACCATGCCGGATACGAACTGAAGAACCACCTCGTGGAGTGGCTCAAGGGGGCCGGCCACGAGCCGGTCGACTGCGGGCCGCACATCTACGACGCCGAGGACGACTATCCGCCGTTCTGCCTGCGCGCCGCCGAGCGCACGGCCGCCGACCCGGAGGCGCTGGGCATCGTGATCGGCGGCTCGGGCAACGGCGAGGCGATCGCCGCCAACAAGGTCAAGGGCGTCCGGGCCGCGCTGGCCTGGAGCGTGCAGACCGCCGAACTCGGCCGTCAGCACAACAACGCCAACGTGATCTCCGTCGGCGGCCGGATGCACACGGTCGAGGAGGCCACCGAGTTCGTCGAGGTCTTCCTCAAGACCCCCTACAGCGGCGAGCCCCGGCACACCCGCCGGATCGAGATGCTGAGCGAGTACGAGACCACCGGCGAGCTCCCGCCGATCCCGGCCCACCACCCGCAGGGCTGATTCCGCCACCCACCCTTCCCG
>NZ_JBHUAF010000607.1:0-2972 GCF_042789895.1 Kitasatospora sp. NPDC056783 | reverse complement strand
CCACCCGCCGCCGCCAGGGCGGAGGCGGTCGGCTCCGCCCTGCCCCCTGCCCACCACCACCGCCCACGACGAAATCCTCCCCACCCACCGCCACCACGCCCGCCCGGCGGGCGCGCCCGCGCCCGCCCGAAGGCTCCCGACGGCCCGGCCGACAACACCCCACGCAAGGCCGGCAGGCAGACCACCGACACCACCACGACCGCAGCGGAGCCCGGCCCCAGCAGCGACGACGGCACCACCGGAGCACGGCAGACGGCCACGACGACCGGAGCACGGCTCACCGTCGTCTTCGACGCCAGCACCGACGCGGACGGACCGTCGCAGGGGCGAGTCGGCCTGCGCGCGGCCGGGATGCGGCCGGCCCCGGCCACCGCCGCCCCGGCGACGGCTGGGCCCGCCACCCACCCGAGGACCCGAACCCCGTCTGGACCGCCTGGACCGCCTACCTGGACGACATCCGGCTCACCGTTTCCCGGCCCGGCGGACACACCCCGTACGACGGCCAGATCACCGCCGGCCGTGAATGGCACCGCGCCGTCCGCTCGACCGGTCAGGCCCCCGACCACTGGTCCATGAGCGCTGCCATCCGCCCCGTGTGCTCGGCGACCGCAGCCCGAAGGGAGGGGAAGTCACGTGTCGGGAAGCAGGCTTCCACCAGGCCGTAGTACGGGGCGTTCGTGGAGAGCTTCGAGGCGAGGTGCTCTGCGGGCGTGTAGTGGATCAAGGTGTTGCGGAAATGCCGCGCCTCGCCGCTGCGGATCTCGGCGCTCACAGGGTGGTCGAGCATGGCGGCGAGCAGCGAGCGGGATGCCGTCCCCAACGCCTCCTCGTACTGGTTCCTGAGCTTCTCCAAGCTGGACAGCACGTGGTAGAGCGTGATGTATCTCAGCTTGAACACGGTCTCGGCGGAAGCCGGGTTGTCATCGTCGCGCAGCATGGCGTCGAGGACGTTGAGGGAACACTGGAAGGCGGTCAGGGACGCCTTCATCTTGTCGGGCAGGCTGGCGTCGAAGATCCGGTTGAAGTGGCGCTCGGATCGGTGGTCCCGGGTCTCGAAGGCGTCGGGGGCGATGCTGTTCATGAACGAGGGGCCAGTCCATGGCAGGTGCCCTGCTGCCTGGCTGACGTACGCGCTCTGGGCCCGGGCCACGGCCGACAGTTCCTGCCCCAGGACGGAGAGGTCCCGCAGGGCGTCGGCCGGGAGGGCCATCACGAACCCGACCGTATGGGTGGTGCTCACGAGCCGGCCTCGGTAACGGTACTCGCCCAGGTCCGTCTCCCACCGGCGCGCGGGCGGGAACCAGGTGTTGCCCAGGAACGCCTGCCGTCCCTCATCGATGATGCGTGCGAACGCGTCACCCACTTTGTCCAGGCCGGTCTTGGAGTCGTCGAAGAGCTTGACGCTGAGCCGCGCCCGCTGGATGGTCTCCTCGTGCTCGTAGGCCAGGGAGGCCGCGAGTTCGGGGTCGTTGGCCTTCAGGGTCCTGTACGACTCATGGATGATGAGCGACAGGTAGCCGTTCATGCAGAAAATCGGGAGGACTGCCTTGCCGGCGCCCTCGACGACGCATTCCAGGAAGCGGCGGGAGAACGCGAGATCGCCCTCGATGAGCAGACGCGCCACGTCCTGCTTGATCCCGGTTCCTGAACTCATCGAATCCCCACACATTTCCTGATCCGGTCTTTCTAGCATGCCGTCCCGCCCGGGGCGATGAGTTTGGAGGCGGTCCCGAACAGAGGAAGAGCGGGCGGGGCGTCGGACCGTCCGGCTGGGCCAGGGGCTGCTCGGCCGGCTCACGGCTGCCGCTGCCGGGGAGGCGCCCTGGGGCGCGCGGTACATCGGTGATCGGAAGGCGGGACGCGGCACGGACACCCTGCCCTCACGCGGGCGGCCTAACGGCCGCTCAGGGGCCGTGGCCTGGGTCGCCCACGCTGGCTCCGGTCAGGGCCGCGAACTCGACGACCCGGTACACGCCGCAGTACCGCCCCACGCCCAACGTTCCGCCGGCACCGCGCCGGCCCGGTTGGTGCTGCCGGAGTAGCGCCCCGGCAGCCGCGACAGCGCCGGCGGCCTCGCGGAATTCGCCCAGCCGCTGCCGGTCTCGGCGTTGCTGTTCTTCCTCCTGACGCTTCTGCTCCTCCTCAGGATCCTGCCGCTGCCTCGCTTTGCTGCTCGCGTCATCAAGCCCCATAGCTCGACGGTATCCACCGAAGCCGGCACCCACGGGGCTTCGGGCGGAACTGGTGTTGCGGCCCGGAATCGACCAGACGCCTCTCCCACCGGACAGCCAGAAGCACTCACGGGGACCTGCCGAAGCGGCGGGGGCGGGACGGCAACTGGAGGCAGGTCAACGGTTCGTGGCGTATGGCGCGGGTGGTGGGGCAGGCGTGGAAGGTGATGCGGTGGATCTCTTCGCCGGGTCCGACGTCGCGCAGGCGGCCGGTCACGGCGACGGCCCGGTCTTGCCGACGCCGAAGCCGAAGCCGACGCCGACGCCGACGCCGCGGTGGACGCACGTCATGGCGCGGGCGGCGATGGTGCCGGCGGGGTTCTCGCGCGCGGTGACCGGCGTACGGATGACCGGGAGGCGGGCCTGGACGGGGTGGCGTACTGGCCGGTGGGCGGGGTGGCAGACGGCGGGTCACAGGGCGTCCTCGGCGGGGTGGGCCGGGAGCCGGGACGGGGGACGAGGGGCGGGACGGGGGCGGTTCCAGCGGTGGCCGGGGTGGCCGGGCGCTGACGGCGGATGACCCTCCCGAACGCCGTGCCGCGGATGCCCGCGGCCCCGACGGGCGGCAGGGAGCGGGCTCCCGCACGGGTGCGCCCGTACGCCCCGCGGTCCGACGGCGCCCTGCGGCGTACGGCCGGATCCGCCAGCCGTTCCCGCGGCAGCGGCGGGCCCGCCGCGAGCTTGTCGGGCCCGGCTGGGCCGGGGCTTGGAGACGCGGGTGGCCGGCCAAAGGCCCGGGGG
>NZ_JBHUAF010000606.1:0-2976 GCF_042789895.1 Kitasatospora sp. NPDC056783 | reverse complement strand
CCCCCGCCCGGTGAGGGGCGGGGGCGGGCCCCTCCCGGGTCAGCTGCTCGGGACCGGGGGGACGGCGCGGCGTTCGCGCAGTGTCCGGAGCATCCGGCGGGTGGCCTTGGTGGCGACCGGGGGCAGCAGCTCCAGCGCGAGCCGGCGCGGGGTGGAACGGTGGACCGGGGTCTTCACCCGGTAGTTGAGGCGCAGCACCCGGGCGCCGGCGATGGTGTCCTCGTCGGCGGTGTACCCCTCGGCCGGCCAGTCGCGCTCCCGCAGCACCGCCTGGGCGGCAGCGGCGTCGCCCCAGGTGCCGTAGAACTTCATCGGGGTGAGCAGGACCGGCCGCAGCCCGCGGGTGAACACCGCCTCCCAGACGGCGGCGGAGACGCCCGGAGTGTGCTCGGAGCGGTAGTCGTCCAGGGCGACCAGGCCGTTCTCGGCGAGCGCGGCGCGGGCCACCGCGATGTCCCCGGCGACGTGTTCGTAGAGGTGGGAGGCGTCGATGTGGACGAAGCGGCAGCTGTCCGCCCGGATCCGGCCGTCGGCCAGCACCGAGGTGGGGGCCTGCACTATCTCGGGCAGCTCGCCGTGGAAGGCGAGGTAGTTGGCCTCGAAGGCGCTGCGGGTGAGGGTCCTGCGGTAGGACATGTCCATCTCGGCGGCGTTCTCGGCGTCGCCGGCCTCGGAGTCGAACAGGTCGCAGACCGTCAGCCGCTCGCCCGGCTGGAGGTGGTCGCCGAGCAGGACGGCACTGCGGCCGAGGTAGCTGCCGAGCTCCAGGATGTCGCCGGTGAGGCCGGCCGTGGTCTGGGCGGACAGCAGGTGGCCGAAGGCCGCCCGGTCGAGGCTGAAGAACCAGCCGGGGATGTCGTCCCGCCTCAGCGGCGTGGGGTGGACGGCGGTCTCGACCGCGGTCTCGGAAGTGGGCACGGCGGCCTCCAGGGGGACGGCGGGGCGCGGTGGCGGATCACGCCCCGGAGGGGACGCCGAGGACGTGTGGCGGATCATCATAGCGACGCCGGGGCCTGGGAGAACCAGATGCGGAACGACCCGGTTCCGGGTCTTCGCTCCGGTGTTCGGCAGGGGCGTGCGCCTTCGTTTCCGCTCTCGATTCGCCTGTTCGGCCTAGCGTTCGGACCGCGGCCCCCGCCGCGCCGGCGTCACCGGGCGGCCGGGCCGAGGTGGGCGTCCAGCACGGTGCGCAGCAGCGGCTCGACGGAGTCGCCGCCGGTGATCAGCCGCAGACTGCCCCAGGTGCGCAGTTGGGCGAGGCCGTGCAGGTTGGACCAGAGGGCGGCGGTGGCGGCGGCCGGGTCGTCGGAGTCCGGGTGCACTTCGGAGACCAGTGCGACGAAGGTCCGGAACAACGGCAGGGTGGTGCGGCGCAGTTCGACGCCGCTGCCCTCCAGCAGGTCGTGGCGGAACATCAGCTCGAACATGCCGGGATTGGCGGCGGCGAAACCGAGGTAGGCGCGGGCGAGGGCGTCGAGGCGGGAGCGCGCGTCGGCGTCGGTGGCGGCGGCGAGGGCGTCGGTGCCCGCGAGGGTGTCGGTGAGCCGGCCGAAGCCCTGCCGGGCGACGGCGGCGAGCAGTTCGCGGTGGGCGGGGAAGTAGCGGCGGGGCGCGCCGTGGGAGACCCCGGCGCGGCGGGCGATCTCGCGCAGGCCGAGCGCCTGGACGCCGCCGTCGGCCACCAACTCGACGCCCGCGGTCACCAGTCGGGCCCGGAGGTCCTGTTCCTGTCCCATCATGTAGACACTGTCTACCAGGGGTCGTGGACAGTGTCCACTCGTGCGCGTGAGGGCGCTGCGGGCAGAATCGACGGCATGGACGAAGGCGGCGAGCCGGCCTGTTGGCTGGACCGGGTGTGCCCGGAGTGCGGACGGCTGCGTGAGCGGCCCGGACCGGGGTGCTGCGAGAACCGCGGTGCGGCCGGCGACGGCAGCGGGGCCGAGGCCGAAGCCGAGGCCGGGGGCGGCCCACCCGGGACGACGGACCAGGACTGAGCCCCGGTCCGTCCGTCCGGCCGGACCGGGGCTGGTGAGTCGGCCGGACGGCGCCGGCGTGGAGTCCCGCGCGGCCCGCTACTGCGGGGGCTGGTCGCGGAACTGTTCCTTCAGCTTCTCCTGGGCGACGTCCGTCTGGCTGCTGTACTTGCCCTGGGTCCGCTCGTCGAACGTGTCGCCGGCCTTGTCGACGGCCTTGTCGGCCTGATCCTCGTGGCCCTTCAGCAGGCTTTTGAGCTTATCCAACATGGACATCTGGTCACACTCCCGGATGAGACGCCCCCACCCCTCCAATATCACCGCGTACGGCGCTGACCGCATCTCGCAAGGTTTGCGTAAAGGCTTGGCAACGGGATTCCGGTCAGGTCAAATCATGACCTCACGGCCCGTCGGAAGGAGTCGCCTTGATGCTGCGCACCCGTCGCAACACCTCCCCGCTCGACCGTCCCACCCCGCACGACCCCGTCGTCTCCCCAGGACGCCCGCGACCCGCCGTCACCCGGCGCGGCGCGGGCGCCGCCCTGACCGTCGCCGCCCTGGTCGCCCCGCTGCTGCTGGCCGGCGCGGGCAGTGCCTCGGCGGATCCGGACCCGGCGCGCAAGGGCGCCAAGCTCGCCTCCAGGCTGGTCGAGGCCAGCAGCGCCCGGGACGCCCGGGCCACCCTGGCCGCGCTCCAGAGGATCGCGGACCGCAACGGCGGCACCCGGGTGGCCGGTTCGACGGGGCACGACCAGTCCGCCCAGTACGTCTACGAGCAGGCGCGCCGGGCCGGACTCCAAGTCTCCAAGCAGGAGTTCACGTACACCTTCTTCGAGGCCCGCTCGGAGCACCTCGACGTGGTCTCCCCGAAGGCCGAGTCGGTGCCGGTGATCGCCATGACGTACTCGGTCAGCGGCCCGGCGGCGGGCCTGACCGCGGACCTGGCGGTCGCTCCGGTCGGCGCCGCCACCGGCTGCACGCCCGCCGACTACCCGGCGGGCGC
>NZ_JBHUAF010000605.1:0-2995 GCF_042789895.1 Kitasatospora sp. NPDC056783 | reverse complement strand
GTATCAAGCCGGCCGCCCGTCCTGATCCCATGTGCATTTCCGCCGCGCCAATGCAAAAACCCCCGCCTTTCGGGCGGGGGTTTCTGGCTTAGGGAGCCTGACGATTACCTACTTTCACACGGGAATCCGCACTATCATCGGCGTAGAGTCGTTTCACGGTCCTGTTCGGGATGGGAAGGGGTGGGACCGACTCGCTATGGTCATCAGGCAAAGAGGGTTGTTGCGCTGGCTTCGCAGCACAACCAATCTTGGAAGAAGCAGTAATTTTGGTTGTGTGTATCACACACGAGAATCCAACTTGTCGCTTTGGATCGCAGCCAGTGCTGTCGCACGGCGCCGATCTACAAGGCAGACTTGTTATAGGATCAAGCCTTACGGGCAATTAGTATCAGTTAGCTGAACGCATTACTGCGCTTACACACCTGACCTATCAACGTCCTGGTCTCGAACGACCCTTCAAGGGGATCTAGTCCCCAGGGATATCTCATCTTAAGGCGAGTTTCCCGCTTAGATGCTTTCAGCGGTTATCTCTTCCGAACATAGCTACCCGGCGATGCCACTGGCGTGACAACCGGTACACCAGAGGTTCGTCCACTCCGGTCCTCTCGTACTAGGAGCAGCCCCCTTCAAATATCCAACGCCCACGGCAGATAGGGACCAAACTGTCTCACGACGTTTTAAACCCAGCTCACGTACCTCTTTAAATGGCGAACAGCCATACCCTTGGGACCGGCTACAGCCCCAGGATGAGATGAGCCGACATCGAGGTGCCAAACACCGCCGTCGATATGAACTCTTGGGCGGTATCAGCCTGTTATCCCCAGAGTACCTTTTATCCGTTGAGCGATGGCCCTTCCATACAGAACCACCGGATCACTATGACCTGCTTTCGCACCTGCTCGACTTGTCGGTCTCGCAGTTAAGCACGCTTATGCCATTGCACTATCAGCACGATTTCCGACCGTACCTAGCGTACCTTCGTACTCCTCCGTTACGCTTTGGGAGGAGACCGCCCCAGTCAAACTGCCTACCATGCACTGTCCCCGACCCGGATCACGGGCCAAGGTTAGAACCTCAAACAAACCAGGGTGGTATTTCAAGGACGGCTCCACCGAAACTAGCGTTCCGGTTTCATAGCCTCCCACCTATCCTACACAGATCGGTTCAAAGTCCAATGCAAAGCTACAGTAAAGGTTCATGGGGTCTTTCCGTCTAGCCGCGGGTAGATTGCATCATCACAAACACTTCAACTTCGCTGAGTCTCGGGAGGAGACAGTGTGGCCATCGTTACGCCATTCGTGCAGGTCGGAACTTACCCGACAAGGAATTTCGCTACCTTAGGACCGTTATAGTTACGGCCGCCGTTTACCGGGACTTCAATCAAGAGCTTGCACCCCATCATTTAATCTTCCGGCACCGGGCAGGCGTCACACCCTATACGTCCACTTTCGTGTTTGCAGAGTGCTGTGTTTTTATTAAACAGTCGCAGCCACCAGTTTATTGCAACCCCTTCACCCTTCTGGCGCAAGCCAGTCAAGCTACAAGGGCGTACCTTATCCCGAAGTTACGGTACCAATTTGCCGAGTTCCTTCTCCCGAGTTCTCTCAAGCGCCTTAGAATACTCATCTCGCCCACCTGTGTCGGTTTGCGGTACGGTCATCATTAGACTGAAGCTTAGAGGCTTTTCTTGGAACCACTTCCAATTGCTTCGCTCCCTAAGGAGCTCGCGCCACACCCTTGAATTCCGCACCCGGATTTGCCTAAGTGCCTTCTCCAATGCAGCGACCGGGACTTCCAACACCCGGACAACCTTCCGCGATCCGTCCCCCCATCGCATCTAACAATGGTGCAGGAATATTGACCTGCTTCCCATCAGCTACGCATTTCTGCCTCGCCTTAGGGGCCGACTCACCCTACGCCGATGAACGTTGCGTAGGAAACCTTGGGCTTACGGCGAGGGGGCCTTTCACCCCCTTTATCGCTACTCATGTCAGCATTCGCACTTCCGATACCTCCAGCACCCTTTACAAGGCACCTTCGCAGGCTTACGGAACGCTCTCCTACCATGCGAGCAAAGCTCGCATCCGCAGCTTCGGTATATAGCTTAGCCCCGTTACATCTTCCGCGCAGGACGACTCGATCAGTGAGCTATTACGCTTTCTTTAAAGGGTGGCTGCTTCTAAGCCAACCTCCTGACTGTTTTAGCCTTCCCACTTCGTTTCCCACTTAGCTATATTTGGGGACCTTAGCTGGCGGTCTGGGTTGTTTCCCTCTTGACACCGGACGTTAGCACCCGATGTCTGTCTCCCGTGATTGCACTCTTCGGTATTCGGAGTTTGCTATGGCGGGGTAATCTGCAATAGACCCCCCAACCATGACAGTGCTCTACCCCCGAAGGTGAGACACGAGGCACTACCTAAATAGTTTTCGGAGAGAACCAGCTATTTCCAGGTTTGTTTAGCCTTTCACCCCTATCCACAGCTCATCCCCTAACTTTTCAACGTTAGTGGGTTCGGACCTCCAGTACGTGTTACCGCACCTTCATCCTGGCCATGGATAGATCACCTGGTTTCGGGTCTACGCCCAGCAACTGAACGCCCTATTCGGACTCGCTTTCGCTACGCCTGCCCTATACGGTTAAGCTTGCTACTGAACGTAAGTCGCTGACCCATTATACAAAAGGTACGCCGTCACCCCTTACGAGGCTCCGACTGTTTGTATGCATGCGGTTTCAGGATCTATTTCACTCCCCTCCCGGGGTTCTTTTCGCCTTTCCCTCACGGTACTGGTTCACTATCGGTCGATCACGAGTATTTAGCCTTGGAGGATGGTCCCCCCATCTTCAGACAGGATTTCACGTGTCCCGCCCTACTTGTCGCACACCTAGTTCTTTCATACTGTTTTCGCCTACAGGGCTATCACCTGCTATGGCCGCACTTTCCAGAGCGTTCGGCTAACAATACAAATAAAGAGTGCAAGGCTCATCCCATTTCGC
>NZ_JBHUAF010000604.1:0-3042 GCF_042789895.1 Kitasatospora sp. NPDC056783 | reverse complement strand
GCCACTGCCCGAGGAGCCGTTGCCAGGGCCGCCGCTGCCCGAGGAGCCGTTGCGGCCGCCGCCCCCGGTGAAGGTGTCGCGGAGCTTGCCGCCGACGGTCGCGGCGCCGCCGGCGACGTCCCGGAGCAGGCCCATCAGCGGGTCCTTGCTCTCCTTGACCGAGGTCGTGTAGTGCTCGGCGGCGGCCTTCCACTGCTCGCCCACCGAGGTGTCCGGGTCGTCCGCGCGGCGCGGGTAGGCGCCGGCCAGGATCGAGCGGTACTCGTCGCTCTCCGCCCACTTCTTCAGCTGGGCGACCCGGACCACCGCGAAGGGGTGGGTCTGCGGCAGCAGCTGGAGCACCTTGAGCACGCCGTCGCGCAGGTCGCCGGCCTTCTCGTACTCCTCGGCCTGCTCCAGGAAGGCGTCGACGTTCATCTCGGCCAGGTTGTGGCCGCCGGCCAGCTTCATCAGGGCCCGCATGGACGCCTGGAGGTCCTGCCCGGCGAGCAGGCCGGCCCGGTCGCTGGACAGCTCCGCCTTGCGGAACCACTCCTTGAGCGCGGTGATGATCGCGGTGATCGCCAGGTTGCCGAGCGGCACCCAGGCGATCCGGGTGGCGATGTTGGTGAGGATCATCAGCATCGTCCGGTAGACGGCGTGGCCGGACATCGCGTGGCCGACCTCGTGGCCGATGACGGAGCGCAGCTCCTCCTCGTCGAGCAGCTCGACCAGGCCGCTGGTGATCACGATGATCGGGGTGTCGATGCCGATGCAGTACGCGTTGACCGTCGGGTCCTGGGTGACGTACAGGTCCGGGACCTGCTCCAGGTCGAGCACGTACGCGGCGTCGCGGACCATGTCGTGCAGCTCCGGGAACTGGCGCTCGGAGGTCTTCACGGCCGTGGCCAGGAACATCAGCCGGATCGCCCGCTCGGAGACCAGTCCGGCGAGCTTCTTCAGGATGTCGTCGAAGCCGGTGAGCTTGCGCAGGGCGACCAGGGCCGAGCGGTCCGCCGGGTGCTCCCAGGCCCGGGTGGAGATGCCGGGGAAGCGCTCGCGGCGGCGGCTCGGGCTCTTCGAGGTCGGGTCGGTCATGGTCTGAGTACCTCCTGGTCGACGGCGGCCGCGGCCCGCTGGCCCGCCCCCCGCTGGTCTTCGCCTGCAACGACTGTCTGTGCAACGTCCGTGGTTGCGTACTCGTCCCCGGGGCCAGCGTACGCGCGGGGCCCGGGCGGGGCGCCGCCTCAGTGGGCCGGGGGCGGGCGGGGCTCGCCCGTCGGGGCCGGTGGGGGCCGCCGGTGTGAGGCGGGTTTACCCTGAGGCCTGGATGACCGAGACCGGACCCGGCCGCGGTACCGACCAGTTCCGAGGAGCTCCGCAGATGCCCACCGACGCGCTTGTCAGCCTGGCCACGCCCATCTCCGACGAGTCCGGCCCGGGTCTGTTCCTGCGGATCATCGTCGTCGCGTCCTTCGTGGGCATCGGCCTGCTGGTCTGGATCATGGCGCGCGCCTTCAAGCAGAACTAGTCCGGACCTCGCCGGACCCCGCCCCGGGAGCCTTCCTCCGGCCCGTGCTCACGCCCGGTCAGCGGCGGTGGGCCGCCGAGCGGTTGCCGTGTAACCACCCGTACGATGACGGGTGGGCCCTCACCGGCCCGGAAGAACCCCCAGGTCCGTCCTCCGAGCCGAGAAGGTCCCGCCGACCATGAGCACTGCTGCCGCACTCCCCGTTCTGAACCTGCTCGCCGAGGGCGAGGGGGGCAACCACGACAGTCTGAACCCGGCCCTGACCGGTGGCGCCGCGCTGGTCATCCTGCTGGTCCTGCTCTTCATCACCACCCGCTTCAACCGGGACCGCTGAGCCCGCTTCCGGGACCGCTCGGGGAGCGTCCGACCGCCGGTCGGCCGCTCCCTCACGCATCTGCGGACAACCCCCACCGGCTCTGCGGGGGACCCTCACCCGGCCGTTCCCGCACGGTAACGGGCGTCGCGTAAGGTGTGGCGGCATGGGAGAGCAGGCCGGGAATCCCGGCGGACCGGAACCGGTGAAGAAGCGCCTCGGCGTGATGGGCGGCACCTTCGACCCGATCCACCACGGCCACCTCGTCGCCGCCAGTGAGGTCGCGAGCGCGTTCCACCTGGACGAAGTGATCTTCGTGCCGACCGGGCAGCCGTGGCAGAAGAGCGAGCGCCACGTCACCGCGGCCGAGGACCGGTACCTGATGACGGTCATCGCCACCGCCGAGAACCCGCAGTTCTCGGTGAGCCGGATCGACATCGACCGCCAGGGCCCGACGTACACCGTCGACACCCTGCGCGACCTGCACACCCTGCACCCGGACGCCGACCTCTTCTTCATCACCGGCGCCGACGCACTCGCCCAGATCCTGTCCTGGCACGACTCCGACGAGCTCTTCTCGCTGGCCCACTTCATCGGGTGCACCCGCCCGGGGCACACGCTGTCGGACGCCGGGCTCCCGGTGGGCGGGGTCTCGCTGGTGGAGGTCCCGGCGCTGGCCATCTCCTCCACGGACTGCCGCGACCGGGTCGCCAAGGGAGAACCGGTCTGGTACCTCGTCCCGGACGGCGTGGTCCGCTACATCGACAAGCGGGCGCTGTACGCGCCGCGCGGGGACTGACCCAGGAGCGGTGCATGACTGATCGCAGCGACGGCCGGCGGCCGGAGGACTGGTCCACCGGGCAGTACCAGCAGCCGTACCAGGAGTACCAGCCGCAAGAACAGCAGCCGCAGCAGCCGCAGCAGGCGCAGTCGTACGGGCAGCAGCAGTACGACCAGTACGGGCAGCCGGTGTACGGGCAGGACCCGTACGGCTACCAGCAGCAGGGCCACCAGGGCTACCAGCAGGGCGGCGAGACCGGGCAGTTCCCGCAGTTCCCGCAGCAGGCGCAGTCGTACGGGCAGCAGCAGTACGACCAGTACGGGCAGCCGGTGTACGGGCAGGACCCGTACGGCTACCAGCAGCAGGGCTACCAGGGCTACCAGCAGCAGCCGTACCAGGCCGCGGCCCCGGTGGTCGCCGAGCCGGTCGTCACCGAGC
>NZ_JBHUAF010000603.1:0-3061 GCF_042789895.1 Kitasatospora sp. NPDC056783 | reverse complement strand
GTGGAGGCCCCCCGCGCATCACGGGTCCGCTCGCGGGCCGGATCAGGCGCGGCGGGCGGCGGGCAGCAGCACCGTGCGCAGGGCGCTGATCTCGCGCATCCGCTTCTCGGCCAGGCGGTCGGCGGCGACCGCCGGCGGGATGCCGTCGGAGGCGGCCCGGGTGAAGATCTCCAGGGTGGTGTCGAAGATCTTCGTGGCCTTGTTCTTGGCCCGGTCGAAGTTGAAGCCGTCGATCTCGTCGGCGACCTGGATGACGCCGCCGGAGTTCACCAGGTAGTCCGGCGCGTAGAGGATGCCGCGGTCGGCCAGGTCCTTCTCGACGCCCGGGTGGGCCAGCTGGTTGTTGGCCGCGCCGCAGACGATCGAGGTGCCGAACTCGCCCAGCGCGGCGACGACGGAGTCGGTGAGGGCGCCGCCGAGGGCGCACGGGGCGTAGACGTCCAGCTTGGCCTGGAGCAGGGCGGCGGTGTCGGCCACCACCTCCACCTCCGGGTGGGCCGCGCGCACGCGGTTGACGGCCGCCTCGAAGGGGTCGGTGACGACGACCGTGGCGCCGTCCGCGACCAGGTGGCCGACCAGGTAGTGGCCGACCTTGCCGACGCCCGCGACGCCGACCCGCTTGCCGCGCAGGGTCGGCTGGCCCCAACGGGCCTGGGCGGTGGCGCGCATGCCCTGGAAGACGCCGAAGGCGGTCAGGATGGAGGAGTCGCCGGCGCCGCCGTTCTCGGGCGAGCGGCCGGTGACGAACTCGGTCTCGCGGGCGATGACGTCCATGTCCTGGACGTAGGTGCCCACGTCGCAGGCGGTGATGTAGCGGCCGCGCAGGGACTCGACGAAGCGGCCGTAGGCCCGGAGCATCGCCTCGTTCTTGTCCTTGTTCGGGTCGCCGATGATGACGGCCTTGCCGCCACCGAGGTCCAGCCCGGCCAGCGCGTTCTTGTAGGACATCCCGCGGGACAGGTTCAGCGCGTCCTCCAGGGCCGCCTCCTCGGAGGCGTACGGGAAGAAGCGGGTGCCGCCGAGGGCCGGGCCCAGGGCGGTCGAGTGGATGGCGATGATCGCCTTGAGGCCGGAGCCGCGGTCGTGGCAGAGGACGACCTGCTCGTGGCCGTCGCCGGGGGCGCCGTCCTGTTCGGTACGGAAGATCCTGCTGAGCACGCCGGATGCGGGGTGCGTGGCGGGGGTCTGTACGTCGGTCACTGTGGTGACTCCAGTATCGAAGGCCCGCTGCTGTGGTGCGGGCGCCTAGGGCGAAGACTAGTCGCGCGCGGGCCGCCGATCGGCGGTCTTGCGCCAGCGGGGCCCGGGCGTCCGAGGGGTGAGACGGGAAGGGGCGCGGCCGCGGTCGCGAACGGTTCGGGGCGCGCCCTCCCGGGGCGGCGCGGCGCGTGCGACCATGCAGGACGTGACCGTCGTACGCACCTCCGTACAACCGCCCTACGCCGCCCACCTGCGGGTCTACGAGCCGCTGTCGGCCCATCCGGAGCCCGAGCGGTCGCGCTGGCAGGCCCGGGTGGCGGAGTACGGGCCGGACGCCGCGGAGCCGGCCCAGCCGGTGGCGGCGGCGGTGCTCGCGGAGCAGCGCGAGGCGCTCGCCGAACTGGCCGCCCGCACGCCCAGGGCACTGCCCGAGAAGGAGAGCGGGCGGGCGTACCTGCGGGTGGTGGACGGCGTGCTGTACGTCTGCCCGTGGGCGACCAGGCTGCGCAGTTGGCAGGCGCTGGAGGAGTTGCGGGCCGGGGCGCCGGTGGCGCTGCTGGACACGGCGCTGCCGCCGGTGGCCCGGGCGGCCGCCGAGGCGGACCGGGAGCGCTGGCGGGCCGACCACCCGGACGCCCGGCCGTGGATCCTGACCAGCCGGTGGGAGGTGCCGGTGCGCTGGTTCCTGCCGTTCGGGGACGAGGACCGCTGCTTCGTGCCGGGGGGCACGGAGGGCGCCGACGGGGCGGAAGGGGCGGCGGGGGAGCGGGGCCGGCCGGCGGCACTGTTCTACCTGGTGCCGATGGCGCAGGCCCGCCGACGGGTGGCGCGGGCCCTGCGGGCGCTGCGCGAGGCGGTGCCGGAGGGGGAGCTGGTGCGGGGGGCGGAGCGGATCGGCCGCTGGCTGGAGGAGTTCCACCCGCGCTCGCTGGTGGAGCTGGACTACGGGGGGCTGGTGCATCTGCTGGGCCCGGAGCGGCTGTTGGCGGACCGTTCGGCGGGGGAGCTGGAGGAGGGGCTGCGCGCCCTGCGGGCGGGGGACACCGCCGAGGCGCTGCGCGCCTACGGGGAACTGACGGTGCGGTGGAACCGGGTGCTCGCCCTGCGGGATGCGAACTGACGTCCGACCGCGCGTGTATGACTGTCAGAGGATTCGGGGGACTTAGGGACCGAAACCGTGATGACCAAGGTCCTGGTTCGGGTCAATACCTGTCGAACGTGACACTACTCACCGTTGACGCGAACTTACCCCTATGTGCAAAAATGGGACAACCGGCCCAACTTCACGCGCGCGTGCCCACTTTTGGGTGGTTCTGGAGTCGATGCGTGCTTTGGGGGGAAACGGAGGGTCTGATCCCTTCGTTACCGGATGTCATCATTGCGTGACTGTCCGTTATGGGGTGGTCCATCGCCATCCGTCGGGCTTGAACCCGTGAGGGGTCAATTTTGGCGGTTTGGTCGATAGGGCTGGACGGATGGTGTAGTTGTAGACACCAGGACAAGCCGTTCGTCCTATAACCGACTCGGCCCGTCTATGCCATTTCGGGCATCGCGGGCCAAGGTGCAGAATTTGAAGGATAGAACCGCCCTGGTTCGGTTCTCCCGAGGAGGCCGCTCATGACCGCTCGTACCCCTGACGCTGAGCCGCTGCTGACGCCGGCAGAGGTTGCCACCATGTTCCGCGTGGACCCGAAGACGGTCACCCGCTGGGCCAAGGCGGGCAAGCTGACGTCGATCCGCACGCTCGGCGGTCACCGCCGTTATCGCGAGGCGGAGGTGCGTGCTCTGCTGGCTGGGATTCCCGCCCAGCGCACTGAGGCCTGATAGGCCAAAGGCTCTTTAAAGGGGCCGCTTACCGGAC
>NZ_JBHUAF010000602.1:0-3092 GCF_042789895.1 Kitasatospora sp. NPDC056783 | reverse complement strand
GGCTTCCCGTCGTCGAGTACGAGGTGGGCATGTGCGCCGGGCCGTCCGGCTGGCGCCGATCCAGCCGGTGTCGGCGAGCGCCATGGTGCGGCTGGTACCGCCCTTGGACGAGTAGAACGTGACGACCGACCTCGGGCCGTCCGGGGGCCCTGTCGGGGGCCTGGTCGGGCCGCTGTCGCGCGGTCCGGGGGTTCGCGGGCCTGTATTCGTGGGTGAATTCCGCCGTGAATTCTCTCGATATTCCGCTCGATTGTCGTGTCGGATTGGAAGTCGGGCGATGGTGTGAATTCGGGTTGGAATTGCGGTGGCCATCGAGGCCGCGCCGCCGTCCGGGGCCCGGCCGGTTGGCCGGCCTCGGAGGCCCGCCGCCACCGGCCCCGGCGTCTCGGTGCTGTCCGTCGTGGCCTGGTCGGCTGTCAGGCTGTCCTGCCGCGCCGGGTCGCCGTCCCGGGCCGGACGCGGTTGTGCCTGCCGTCCGGGCGGTGCCCGTGCCCGCCTTGCCGCGCCGGGGCTGCCATCCGGGTTGTCCCGGTCCGTCGTCCAGGCCGCCGCCGTCCCGGGCCTGCTGCGCTCCTGCTCGGCTGCCGCCGTCCCGGGTCCGCCGTCCCGGGTCCGCCGTCCCGGGTCCGCCGTCCGGGGTGCCGGGCGTGGGCTGTTGGTTGTCTTGAGTGCAGCCCGCGCGCGCTCGCGGTCTGCATGAGCAGGAACATCCCGGGCCCGGGTTTATTCAGTGGTTGAGGAGCCAGTGGATGAGGGCGGTGGTGGTGATGCTGGCGGTGGTGGAGGCGGTGGTGAGCAGGGCTCGGAGCGCGATGGCGCGGCCGAGCCGGCGGGCGCGGGCCAGTCGGCGGGCGCGGGTGCTGCAGGGCGGTGTGTTCGGTGCCATGCGGAGACTCCTGTGAGGCGAGGGGGCCGGGTCGGACCGGGCTGTTCTTCGGCAGGGTCACACACGCAACTTCCTCGGCCGCTGGGCTGGTTGGCCTGCCGTCCCGGGGCCCGTGCCCGCCTCGCTGCGCCCTTGCCGGGCCTCCGTCGCGCTCTGGTCGGTGCCGCGCCGCCGTCGCCGTCCCGGGCCTGCTGCGCTCCTGCTCGGCTGCCGCCGTCCCGGGTCCGCCGTGCTGCCCTGCCTTCCTCGCTGCGCCGCCGTCCGGGTCCGTCCGGGCCGGGTCCGTCGTCTCGGGCCGGCTGCGTCCTGGCCCCGGGCGTGGTCCCGTTCTGGTCTCTGTGGTGGTTTGGGTCACCGGGTGTTTTCGCGGGTCAGGGCGGTGTCAGGGACTGAAGTGACTGAGGTTGGGAGTTGAGGTGGGGTTCGGGTGGCGGAGTTGGTGCGCTCCGTCCAGGTCCCGGGTGGTCCTGCTGTGCCCCGTCCAGCGGGGCCGGTGCCGCGTCCGGGTGCCGCCGTCGTCGTCCCCCCGTGCTGGCCGTCGTCCCGGGCCCACCATCCAAACCACGCCTCTGTTTCGGCCGTGCCCGCTCGCCGCGCTCCGGGCCTCGCCGCGCCGCCGTCCGGGCCTGACGGCCACCCAGCCGCCGTGGAGGCTGTTCTGGTAGTCGTCCTGGCGGCGGGTGGGGTGTCGGAGGGTGAGGCCGCGGCTGGTGCTCGGTGGCGGCCGCCACCGAGCGACCGGCAACCGCCGAGGCCGGCGTCGTCCTGGCCGGCCTTCCTGGCGGGGCCGCTCGGGTCGCCGGTGACGGGACCGAGACAGGGAACGCGGCCCCGGGCCGCGCCCGGCCACCGTCCAGGCTGTCCCGCCCGGGCGGTCGGGCCGCCGCCTGCCGCGCGCTGGTGGCCCGGTCCGCCGCTGTCCGGGCGGGACAGCTGAAAGTGCTCGTCGTCAGACCCCGATGGGGAGCCTCCAGGAGGCCCCGGAGGTTTGACTCCGCGGCTCGTCCTGGGGTGGGGCGTGTCGCGTCTTGACGGCACAGATGACGTTCGCGTCCGCGCAGGCAGGAGGAAGGGGCGGACTGGATGACGGACGGACGTCCGGTGGGACCGCCGGCAACGGGGTCTCGGTCCCGTCGCCGAGGAACAACGTCAGCACAGTGCCACCGACCACGAACACCACCCACACGATCACCGCGCCACGCTGCCACCGCTTCACGCTCAACCCCCTCCCAGCCCCGGCTGCGCCCACTGTATCCAGCAGGTCGGACAGGGCAGCGGGCGTGGTTCGGGCGGTGATCGTCGCCGGGTGCTGTCGTGGGCCCTTGTCGTATGGGGTGCTGTCGCGCCCTGTCACGCGGTGCCCGGTCCGCAGGCCTCGGCGGCGCCCGCCCCGCCCGTACTGCTGCGCCCTGGTCGGCCGTCAGACCGTCCCGCTGCGCCGTCTCGGCCGTGCGGCCCGCCCGCCGCCCCTTGGTCCGGTGTTCGGTTTGGTGTCGCCACTCCAGGAATTTCCCGGGTGACGCTGGACGGGATTTCCTGGACGATTGGGAAGGGCGGTCGCCGTGTCGGCCTGGGAGGGCCGTAGGCCCATTTCTGAGATGCCCGAATTCGATTCCCCGCCGCTGCGCCCCGAAAGGTTTTCTGATTGCCGCTTGAAATGGAGTGGGAGGGGATTCTGATTCCCGCCTGGAGTGCGGCCGGATAGAGCCGTTATGGACGGTCGCTGCGAGGTTTCCTGTTCGCCTCCGGCGCCCGCCAGCGAACCGGTAGGATAGAGCTGTACGGAAGCCGGTGAAACGCCTCCGGATTCGCTGCGGATTCCGGTGCGAAGCCTGCGGTTGAGGGCTCGTCAGCCACCGCCGCGCGGGGCGCCCGTGAGGGCCCGCTACCGGGGCCGGGGAGGCCCGGCCGGACCGGACGCCCACCGGCTCCCTTCGAGGGCCGCAGGCCCCGCTCCGAGGGGCGGAGGATGGGCCGTCAGCCCAGCAACCAGACGGCGGACCGGCCATCGGCCGGTGCCGGGGGAGGGCCCCCGGGGGTGGGGTTGTGGCTGATACCCGAAGTCTGCGACACATCGTCAACGCCGAGGGCCGCAGGCCCCCGGCCGGCACCCCGCCCGCCCGGAGGGATGGGGGCGATGGTCATCACCCACGCCATCACCTCGCCGCAGCGCGGGTCGTAGCGGCTCGCGCCACGCCACACCTCC
>NZ_JBHUAF010000601.1:0-3094 GCF_042789895.1 Kitasatospora sp. NPDC056783 | reverse complement strand
CCCTTCCGGTGGGTCGTCGGCGGTCAGTGGCCGCCCTCGTCGACCACCTCGACGTCGGCGATCTCCTGCTCGATCGCCTCGGTGGGCAGTGCCACCCGGATCGCCCAGAAGTAGATGACCAGCGAGAACACCGCCACGGCGGCCATGTCCCACCACATCGGCAGGTGGCCGGCGCCGTCGCCGAAGCCGCCCTGCCAGGAGATCACGCCGAGGCCCACCAGGTAGGGCGGGAGCCACTGGGCGGACTTCCAGCTCAGCCGGGGGGCGTTCGGCAGGCCCTTCCTGATCGCGTACGCGGCGTAGCCGCCGAGCAGCACGTAGCCGAGCACGATCGCGATGCCCAGGCGGGCGAGGGTGTGCCAGCCGGACCAGTAGATGATCAGGCTGGAGACCACGAACGCGGCCGGGGAGATCAGCTCGCCCATCGGCAGCCGGTAGGGGCGCTCGTGGTCGGGCAGCCGGCGGCGCATCGCGCCGAAGGCGAGCGGGGCGCCGGCGTACATCAGGACGCTGGCGGAGGTGATGAAGCCGACCAGTTCCTGCCAGCTCGGGAAGGGCAGGAAGCAGATCACGCCGGTGACGAAGGCGATGACCAGGCCGAACCACGGCACGCCGTTCTTGTCCAGTTCCTCGAACCGCTGCGGGGCGTAGCCGTTGCGGCTCAGGCCGTAGGAGATGCGCGAGGTCGAGGTGGTGTAGATCAGGCCGCTGCCGCCGGGGGAGATCACGGCGTCGGCGTACAGCACCCAGGCCAGCCAGCCGAGGCCGACCACGGTGGCGAGGCCGGCGAAGGGCCCGTCGATGCCGGGGAAGTCGAGCTTGTCCCAGCCGTTGGCGAAGGCGCTGACCGGCAGGGCGCCGATGAAGACCACCTGGAGCAGGGTGTAGATCACGCTGCCGATGACGACCGAACCGAGCACGGCCCGGGGGATGTCGCGCTTGGGGTTGCGGCTCTCGCCGGCGAGCTGGATGGCCTGCTCGAAGCCGAGCAGGGCGAAGATGATGCCGCTGGTGCTGATCGCGGCGAGCACGCCCTTGGCGCCGAACGGCGCGAAGCCGTGCGAGGTGAAGTTGGAGCCGTGGAAGTTGGTCACGGCCAGCACGAAGATGGTGAAGAGCGGGACGAAGATCTTCAGCCAGGTGGCGATGTTGTTGGTGCGGGCCAGGACGCGCACCCCGAGGAAGTTCACCGCGACGAACACCGTCATCAGCACGGTGGCGACGGCGAAGCCGCTGGCGGTGAGGGTGTTGTTGTCGTTGAGCAGGCCCTCTGCCCAGGGCCAGTGCCGGGCGTAGCCGATCATCGCCTCGACCTCGATCGGCGCGACGGTGGCTGCCTGGAGCCAGGAGAACCAGCCGAAGGACATGCCGGCCAGGCCGCCGAAGGCGTAGTGCGGGTACCGGGCGGTGCCGCCCGAGACCGGGAACATGCTGCCGAGCTCGGCGTGCACCAGGGCGAGCAGCACGATCGCGACCGTGCCGATGCCCCAGGACAGGACGGCGGCCGGGCCGGCCGCCACGACGCCCTCCTTGGCGCCGAACAGCCAGCCGGAGCCGATGATCGAGCCGACCGAGGCCCACATGAGGCCGATGAGGCCGACGTGGCGGCGCAGTGTCCGGTGGGGGGTACCGGATGAGGACCCGGTGCCCTGGTCGGGCGGCGAGATCTGGTTGAGGGAAGCCATGAACGATCTCTCTGTGGGTGGGGGCTCCGGGGTAGGCGGAGCGATGAGAGTTGCCACACAGTAGGACTTTTCGGCTCCCCCTGCACAGATTTCATTACTGAATATTTACATTCTTCTCCGGACATCCTTGCAGGTAGGGACCATTGCCGCTTCCGGTCTCTTACGTATTCGATCGATTCCCCGGGAATTCAAGCCGTGCGGCGCGGGCCCGCATGATAGACGGTTTATCCGCTAGTGGGAATAGTGGCCTCCGTACAGCGGTGTGCCGTCAATCCGCCAGATCGGACGGGTCGGTGTCGGCGCCGCGGAACGATCGCCCGGGTGCGGCCGGACGGGCGTACGCTGACCGGGTGCGTTTCGTGATCCTCCCCCCGCCGGCCCGCTAGCGGGCGGCCAGCTCCACCCACTCCGGCCCGACGGGAACCGCCCGCGGCCGGGGCGATGACTGCCGCCCGCGTGCCCAGCGGACCAGAACCGGCAACCCATCGTGGAGTACCGACGCATGACCACGTACGCCGCCGTGCCCTTCCGGCGCGGCCTCCTGTCCATTTCCGCCGCCGCCGTCGCCTGGGGCGTGGGCGGCTCCGTGTCCGCGCTGCTGATGCGCGGCAGCGGGCTCGGCCCGGCGGGCGTCTCCTGCTGGCGCTTCGCCGTCGCGGCGCTCTGCCTGGCCCTGCTGCCGGGCCGCGAGCCCCACGACGGGCGCGGCGGCGCCCGGTGGCGCCCCGCCGCGCTCACCGGGTTCGGCCTGGCGTTCAGCCAGTGCGCCTACTTCGGCTCGGTGCACTACGCGGGCCTCGGGCTCGGCACCCTGATCACCATCGGCGCCGGCCCGGTGTTCACCAGCCTCGGCGCCCACCTGCTGCTCGGCGAGCGCCTCACCCGCCGCGCCGTCGCCGCCGTGGCGCTCGCCCTGACCGGCCTCGCCCTGCTGGTCGCCGCCCCGGCGGCCGGCCCCCGGCCGGCCCTGGGCGTCGGCCTGGCCGTGCTCGCGGGCATCGGCCAGAGCGGCCTCACCCTCTGGGCCCGGGGCGGCGGCTCCGCCCGGGCCGGCACCGGCGCCTTCACCGCCGGTCTGCTCTGCCTGCTCCCGCTCGCGGCGCTGTCGGGGCCCCAGGGCGTCCTGCCGACGGCCGGGGACCCGGTGGTGACCGGGGCGGGGCTGCTCTTCCTCGGCACGGTGCCCACCCTGTTCGCCTACCGGTGGTACTTCACCGGGCTGACCGTGGTGCCCGGCGCGACGGCCGCGGTGCTGCTCCTGCTGGAGCCGGCGACGGCGGCGGTGATCGGGGTGCTGTTCCTGGGAGAGCCGCTGACGGCGGGTCTGGTCGCGGGCTCGGCGCTGCTGCTGGCGGCCATCGCGGCGCTGGCGCGGGGGTAGCGGAGGCGGCCGCCGGCCGCCCGGGCCC
>NZ_JBHUAF010000600.1:0-3119 GCF_042789895.1 Kitasatospora sp. NPDC056783 | reverse complement strand
CAACGAGACCGCGAAGCCCTACCGCTGGACCTACGAAGGCACCCCGCTCAAGGCAGCCTGATCAACACCCCTCCACGAACTTCTGCAGGGCAGCAGTAGGTGAACTCGGACGCCGGGCCCGTCGGGGACGAGTAGCCGTTCGACAGCACGGTGACGTCGATGGTCCTGGGCTTGCCGACGCCGGTGGTCGGGGCGGGGGCGGTGGCGACGATCTGACCGGGCGCGCCGGTGCGCACGACCCGGACGGACGGGGAGGGGTTGTCGCCGAAGAAGACCTGGGCGTCGGAGCCGAAGTTGACGCCGGTGATGGTGACGGGGTCGTCCTTGCGGCCGCTGTCCGGGGCGATGCCGGTCAGCACCACGGGGGCGGGGCCGCCGTAGGCGAACTGGCCGAGGGGGACGGCCGGCGAGGTGCCCAGGTTGGTGGTGACCCGGACGGCGACGACGCCGACGCCGGGAGGCGCGTAGACGCTGATCGCGGTGCCGTCGCTGCTGACGGCCGGGTTCCGGCACGGGACCGCGCCGAAGTCGACCGCCGTGCCCGCGCCGAAGCCGCTGCCCGCGATGGCGACCGCGCTGCCGGCCGTGCCGGTGTTGCCCGTGATGGCCCGCACCACCGGGCCGGGCAGCACGTCGGGGGCACCGAGCAGCCCCAGGTAGGTGGAGTTGGCGTGCTGGTAGGCGACCTGGCCCAGGAAGTCCTGGAGCGTCTTCTTGACCATGACCGGGTCGTGGTCGTTCTTGTAGTCCGGGTTCAGCGGATTGGCGGTGCCCACCTGGGCGTAGGCGTGCGGACCCGGCAGGGCGGCGATCGCCGTGATCACGGCCTTGACGTCGTCGTTCGCCTCCGGGCCGGGCGGGTGGGGGTACCACTTCTTCGCCTCGTCGAGGCTGGTCCAGGCCTGCGGCACCAGGTCCCAGGCGTTGACGTAGCGCTCGTCGGCGACCCAGCTCAGGGAGTCGACGTACGCCGCGAAGTCCGGGCCTCCGGCCGTGGGGGCCGCGAAGGTGTAGAAGCCGAAACTCGGGGTGGCACCCGGCCAGGCCTGCGCCCGGAGGTAGGGCGCGACCATGGTGGCGAGGCAGCCGCCCAGACTGTGGCCGATCACGTACACGGTGGGGTTCGGCGGAGCCCCGGCGAGGGCGCCGGCGAGCGCCTGCACCAGGGTGACGCCCGCCGCGTCCATGGTGACGACCTGGCTGAACGCCTCCATCGCCCCCTTGGAGACGGCCACCGGCGCGGAGGGCGAGCCGACGGCGGTGAACGGCACCACCGTGCCCACGTCGAGGTCCTCCAGCAGGTCGGTGACGTTGGCGACCGTGCCGCGCAGGACCACGGCGAACGTGTTGGAGGAACGGCCGGCCGCCAGGTACGCCATGTTCGCGTTGTCCGGGCTCAGCGCCAGCCACTCCAGACTCCAGTCGTTCCCGGTCGCGAGGGAGGCATCGGCCAACTGCTCGCTGACGCCCAGGAAAGCGCGGTTCTGCTGCTCCGCCGGCGTCTCGCCCGACGGTCGCGGGGTGGCTGCGGTCGCCGCGATCGCGGCCAGTGTCATGGCCACCTGGGGCATGGTCGGTGTGCTCTGCTCCGTCGGCATGCGTGCTCCCTGGGAACGGATCGCCTCCGTCCGAGAGGGAGGCCGTGTTCCCTCTGGGTTCCGCCGGGGACGTTCGGCGATGTGTCCGGGCCGGGGATGTCACGCCATCGGGCGTAGACGGCCCGGTACGGCACGGACCAGGTACGGGAGCCCTGCGTCGATCACCACCTTCCCGATCGCCCCTCCGATCCGGGTTCCCCCTCCGATCCGGGTTCCCCCTCCGATCCGGGTTCCCCCGCCGATCCGGGTTCCCCCGCCGATCCGGGTTCCCCCGCCGGCACGGCGTCAGCCGAGGTCGAGGCGCCTGTTGAGGGCCTCGCCCGAGGGCAGGGGGTCGATGAAGGTGTGCAGGAACGCGAGCAGCGCGTCGGTGTCCAGGCCCTCGGCGGCGGCGTCCATCGAGGTGTAGAGGGACTCCTCGATCTCGGCGACCGCGGTGGCCAGGCGCCGGCCCTCGGGGGTGAGGCTCAGCTGGAGGTAGCGGCGGTCCGCGGCGTCGGGGCGGCGCTCGACCAGTCCGGCCGTGACGACGCGTTCGACCAGCCGGCTCGGGTTGGTGCCGCTCTCGCACACCAGGAGCTGCCCGAGCCCGTTGAGGCTCAGGGTGCCGTGCTGTTGGAGCAGGCGCAGCACCTCGGCCTGCGACGGGGTGATGCCGTGGGGCTTGAGGGCCTGGATCAGCAGCCGGTTGCCCTCGCGTTGGGCGGCCAGGATCGCGAACCGCAGGTGTTCGGCCTTACGCATCGGCGCCCTGTCGGGCGGCCGGCAGGGCGGCGAGGAAGTCCTTGACCGCGGCGGCGTAGCCGACCGGGTGGGAGAAGCGGAACATGTGGCCGGTGCGCGGCAGCACGACCTCCCGGGCGTCGGGGATGCCGGCGAGCATGATCTTGGAGGCGTTCTCGCCGATCAGGACGTCGTGCGACGGAGTGAGGAGCAGGGTCGGGACCTGGACCCGGCCCAGCGCGTCGACGTAGTCGGCGGTGAGGACGGCCCGCAGGCGGGCGCCGAAGGAGGCGGCCGGGGTGTTGGCGAGGAACAGTTCGCGGCTGCGCGCCTCGTTCCAGTGCACCTGTCCCTCGCCGTCGAACGGTGAGGCGAGGCGGTGGGCGTGGGCCCGCAGCGTCAGCTGCCGGTAGAGCGGGCCGCGGGCCCTGCCGATGGCCCGCATCAGGGCCTTCCACGGCTTGGAGTCGACCGGGTTGGCCGCGAATCCGCCGGACAGGACCAGGGCGCGCAGGCCCCGGGGGCGGCGGGTGGCGAGGGCGAGCGCGATGTTCGCGCCGAACGAGTCGCCGACCAGGACGTAGTCGTCCAGGTCCGCGACGGCGGTCTCGACGTGGTCGGCGTAGCGCTCGATGTCGTCGACGTCTTCGGGCAGGCGCAGCGTCCGCGTGGGCGCCTCGCCGTAGGGGGCGAGTTGCCCGGCGCTCCACGGGGCGCCGGAGAAGCAGGGGATGAAGACGAGGGTCGGATTCTTCTCTGTGAAGCCCATGTGAACATATTACACGACACATGTTACCC
>NZ_JBHUAF010000599.1:0-3130 GCF_042789895.1 Kitasatospora sp. NPDC056783 | reverse complement strand
GAGCCCCGCCACCGTCGTTTCCGGCGCGCCCCTGAAACGGGCGCCGACAGCACGGACGCGGACACCACGAGCTCGGACAGCATGGGCTGGACTAGAACGGGCGGGGCTAGAACGGCCGCAGCGCGGGCTCCTTCCGCCCGCCGCCGAGCAACCGCTCCAGTGCCCCCTCGACGTCCTCCCGCCAGGAGAGCGTGGTCCGCGCCTCCAGCCGCAGGCGCGGGTAACGCCCGTGCGGGCGAACGGTCTTGAAGCCGACCGCGAGCAGGTGGTCGGCCGGCAGCACGCAGCTGACCGGCACCCGTCCGACCCAGCCGAAGGCCTCGATCGCCCGCACCCCGCGCCCGATCAGGTCCTTGGCCACCGTCTGCACCAGCACCCGGCCGAGCCCCTGGCGCTGGTAGCCCGGCAGCACCCGGCTGACCATCAGCTGAACGGCGTCCGGTGAGACCGGGCTGGTCGGGAAGGACTGCGAGCGGGGGACGTAGGCCGGCGGCGCGTAGAGCACGAACCCGGCGGGCCGGTCGTCCACGTAGACGATCCGGCCGCAGGACCCCCACTCCAGCAGCACCGTGGAGATCCACCTCTCCTTCTCCAGCTCCGGCTTGCCCGATTCCACCGCCTGCTTCGCACTGACCGGGTCCAGCTCCCAGAACACGCAGGAGCGGCAGCCGGTCGGCAGGTCCCCGAGGTTGTCCAGCGTCAGCGGAACGATCCGGCGTCCCATGGCCGTAACCTCCTCCTCCCTCTCACGGTCGAGCATTCCCCCGCGAACGCCGATGGGTGCATGTTTCACGTGAAACGCGCGCTCACGTGGAACATGCACCCATCGGGTCGTCGCCCTCGGCCGACCGGCTCAGCCCTGCGACAGCCGCAGACCGTCCTCACCGGGGGCCATGCTGTCCAGGATCCGGTTCAGGTCCTCCACCGAGCCGAACTCCAGCACCACCTTGCCCTTGCCCAGCTTGCCGCCGCGCTGCGACACCTCGACCTTGACCCGGGTGTCGAAGCGGTCGGACAAGCGGGTCGCCAGGTCGTTGAAGGCCGGGGAGTTCAGCTTGCCCGCCTTCGGCGCCTGGCGCTTGGGCGTCTCGGGCTCGGCGGCCATCATCCGGACGATCTCCTCGGTGGTCCGCACCGAGAGGCCCTCCGCGTTGATCCGCTTGGCCAGCTCCTCCTGCCGCTCGCCGTCCGACAGCCCCAGCAGCGCCCGGGCGTGCCCGGCGGTGAGCACCCCGGAGGCGACCCGGCTCTGGACCGAAGGCGGCAGCTTCAGCAGCCGCAGCGTGTTGGAGACGTGCGCCCGCGAGCGGACGACCCGGTCGGCCAGCTCCTCGTGGGTGCAGGAGAAGTCCCGCAGCAGCTGGTCGTAGGCGGCCGCCTCCTCCAGCGGGTTCAGCTCGGCCCGGTGCAGGTTCTCCAGGAGGGCGTCCAGCAGCAGCTTGTCGTCCTCGGTGGCCCGGACGATCGCGGGAATCCGCTCCAGCCCGGCCTCCCGGGAGGCCCGCCAACGGCGCTCGCCCATGATCAGCTCGTAGCGTTCGGCCTCGACCTGGCGCACCACGATCGGCTGGAGCAGGCCCACCTCCTTGATGGAGGCGACCAGCTCGGCCAGCTTGTCGTCGTCGAAGACCTCGCGCGGCTGACGCGGGTTGGGGGTGATCGAGTCCATCCGCAGCTCGGCGAACCGTGCCCCGGCGACCTCCGCCGGCGGCTCGGCCGGCTGCTGGACCGAAGCCTTCTCCCGTCGGCCCAGGAGCCCGGCCCGGGCGGCCACCGTTCCCCGGCCGGCCGGCAGCACCGGCACCGCGGCCGGCGAGACCGCACCGGCCCCGGGGGACTCCCGCACCACCGAGGCCGGTGCGGGAGCGGCCGGCGCGGGCTGTCCCACCGCCCCGCCGACCGCCGGCGGAGCCGACGGGAGCAGCGCCCCGAGCCCCTTCCCCAGACCAACCCTGCGAGCACTCACTGATGACCCTCCGTCGTACCGTGCTGTGCCACCGGGGCGCCGTGCCCCTGCTGGCCGTGCCGCTGCTGCCCCACCAGCGTGCCCACCACCGCACGCTGCGCGAGCTCGCGGGCGGCCTCCAGGTAGGAGAGCGCCCCGGTCGAGCCCGGGTCGTAGGTGAGCACCGTCTGCCCGTAGCTGGGCGCCTCCGAGATGCGCACCGAGCGCGGGATCGCCGTGCTCAGCACCTCGCGCTGGAAGTGGGTCCGGACCTCCTCGGCGACCTGGGCGGCCAGCCTGGTCCGGGCGTCGTACATGGTGAGCAGGATGGTCGACACGTGCAGTGCCGGGTTGAGGTGCGCGCGCACCAGCTCGACGTTGCGCAGCAGCTGGCCGAGGCCCTCCAACGCGTAGTACTCGCACTGGATCGGGATCAGCACCTCCCGACCGGCCACCAGGGCGTTGACCGTCAGCAGGCCCAGCGAGGGCGGACAGTCGATCAGGATGTAGTCCAGCGGCTGCTCGTAGGCCGCGATGGCGCGCTGGAGCCGGCTCTCGCGGGCGACCAGGGAGACCAGCTCGATCTCGGCGCCGGCCAGGTCGATGGTGGCGGGGACGCAGAACAGCCCCTCGACGTCGTGCACCGGCTGCACCACGTCGGCGAGCGGCTTTCCTTCCACCAGGACGTCGTAGATGGACGGGACTTCGGCGTGGTGGTCGATGCCGAGCGCAGTGGAGGCGTTGCCCTGCGGGTCGAGGTCGACGACCAGGACGCGCAGGCCGTGCATGGCGAGCGAGGCGGCCATGTTCACGGTGGTGGTGGTCTTGCCCACCCCACCCTTCTGGTTGGCGACCACGATCACCCGGGTGGCAGCGGGCCGGGGCAGTCCCTCACCCGCTCGGCCGATCGCCCGAACCGCGGCCTGCGCAGCCCGCGCGATGGGCGTGTCATCGATCTGGTCGACGGTCTCCGAGTCCTGCATGGGGGTCAGTGTTTCACGTGAAACCGGAGCGGCAACAGTCGCCGCCCGGTCACGGCGGAGGATTCCCGAGAGCAAGGAGCGGCGTTTCACGTGAAACACCATGCCCGCTATGCCGGAAATCTGACGTTGCGACACTCCGGTGTCCCACCGGCGGCCCGGCGGTCACCTGAACGACGACGGGCGGACGCTCCTCCCTCTCAGG
>NZ_JBHUAF010000598.1:925-3136 GCF_042789895.1 Kitasatospora sp. NPDC056783 | reverse complement strand
GGGCCGGCGAACGGCCTCCGGGCTCGGGGTGCGGCGGGATCAGCAGCCGCAGTCGCTCTCGCCGGCCTCGGCGTAGTTGAACCAGGTGGCGTGCGGGCCGAACAGGCCGACGCCCGCAGTGCCGGTCTGCAGGATCTGCTCCTCCGACTGCGTGCCCCCCGCCATGGCCGAGGTCGGAACCGTCACGACGGCACCGGCCACGGCAACGATCACGGCGAGCTTGCGGATCTTCCCACGAAGCGACATCTGATGTCCTTTTGGTTCGTCTCTGGTTCTCGGACCCGCGCCCCCGACCGGCCGGCACGGCCGCCCGACGGGCCGGGCGACGCCCCACCGGGGAGGCGCCGGGCCCACGTTTGCACACGAACGCGCACCTCAGGGCGTGCGCCGCAACCGGGCTGACGCATTCGGGTGAGGCAACTCCCCCGGCCGGACGAATCCGGGCACAGGGCCGTGAAAGCGGGCGTACAACCGTGAATCCGGTCGAACGACCGGGGAGCGGGCGCCGGACGAGTGCCCGTCCGACCACCCCCGGACCGCAAGTCTTGCGGTGACGGACCGGACGAACTGAACAAATCCCATCGATTTGGCGACCGGTCCGGCCTCGTCCGAGCATGGACAGTCGCTCCACGGCGCTCCACCGGGCGCGCGAGCAGGACACGAAAGGCGCACCACCCCCATGCAGACCAGCCCCGCCGCACCCCGGCCGGCGGCCCGACCGAGCGCCCCGGAGACCCCGGGCACCCCGGTCGGCTCCGCGCCCGCGGGCCCGCCGCCGCAGACGAACGGCCGCCGCTTCGGGCTGGCGACCGCCACCGCCCTGGTGATGGGCAACATCATCGGCGGCGGCATCTTCATGATCCCGGCGGCCGTGGCCCCGTTCGGAACGGTCAGCCTGCTCTCCTTCGCGGTGCTCACCGTGGGGGCGATCGCGCTGGCGCTCGTCTTCGGGCAGTTGGCCCGCCGCAACCCGCGCACCGGCGGCCCGTACGTCTACGCCCGGGAGGCCTTCGGGGACTTCGCCGGCTTCCTGGCCGCCTGGTCGTACTGGATCACCACCTGGGTCAGCAACGCCGCGCTCGCCGTGGCCGCCGTCGGGTACCTGGACGTGCTGCTGCCGCTGCACCACTCGATCCCGCTGGAGATCGCCGCCGCGCTGACCATCCAGTGGCTGCCGGCGCTGGCCAACCTGGCGGGCACCCGCTTCGTCGGAGCGGTGCAGCTCGTCTCCACCGTGCTGAAGTTCATCCCGCTGCTGCTGGTCTCGGTGGGCGGCCTGTTCTTCTTCGACCCGAAGAACCTGGGCCCCTTCGACGCCTCCGGCCAGGGCTGGGCGGGCGGCATGTCCGCCGCGGCGGCGATCCTGCTGTTCAGCTACCTGGGCGTGGAGTCGGCCGCGATGAGCGCCGGAAAGGTCCGCGACCCGGAGCGCAACGTCGGCCGGGCCAGCGTGCTCGGCACCGCCGGTGCGGCGGCGGTCTACCTGCTCGGCACTATCGCGGTGTTCGGCACCGTCGCGCACCAGCAGCTGGTCCACTCCTCCGCGCCGTTCTCGGACGCCGTGGACGCCATGTTCGGCGGCAGCTGGGGCGGCACGGTGATCGCCCTCGCCGCGCTGGTCTCGATGACCGGCGCGCTCAACGGCTGGACCCTGCTCTCCGCCCAGGCCCCGTACGCGGCAGCCAAGGACGGGCTGTTCCCGGCGGCCTTCGGCAGGGAGCGGCGCGGGGTGCCGGTCTTCGGCGTGCTGGTCGGCGTCGCCCTGGCCTCGGCGCTGACCGTGCTCAACTTCGCCAGTGGCGCGAAGGGCGCCTTCGAGATCCTGGTGCTGGTCACCACCTTCACCGCCACCGTCCCGTACCTGCTGTCCACCGCCGCCCAGCTGTTCTGGCTGGTGCGCGGGGACGGCGAGAAGGTCGACCGCGGCCGGCTGGTGCGCGACGCCGTCCTCGGCCTGGGCGCGTTCGCCTTCTCGCTCTGGCTGCTCGCCGGGGCCGGCTACGCCGCCGTCTACCAGGGCGTGCTGTTCCTGTTCGCCGGTGTCCTGGTCTACGTCTGGATGGCGGGCCGCCGCCGCGACTGAACTCCCCCGGCAACGGCCGGAAATGCGGACATAACCTCATGAAATACCTTGACGTGGGGCCGCCAGGTTCGGCCGCCGGGAGGTGTGGGCCAGGAGTTAAAATACGAGCAACAAACCCGCAACTGTAG
>NZ_JBHUAF010000598.1:0-915 GCF_042789895.1 Kitasatospora sp. NPDC056783 | reverse complement strand
GGGGGTGGCCGGGGCCGGGGGGGGGGGGCGGGCCCCCCCCCCCCCCTCACCCCCCCCGCCCCGGGCCGCACGCCCCCAAAACCCCACAAAAACTCCGGCCGGGGCGCCGCCCGGGGCCCCCCCCACGTCTGTTGTGCACAAGGATTTCACTTCCCGGATCTACCCGCGTAGGTGACGGGGTCGCCACACTGGCGCACGCAAATCAGCAGTTCATCCGATCTGATGATGGAGCGTCCGCCATGGCCCTCACCACGTCCGCACGTCGATTCCTGTCCTGCATACCGGCCGCCGCCGCCCTCGCCGCCGCGACCGTGCTCACGACCGGCACCCCGGCCCAGGCCGCCCTGCCGACCCCGATCTCCGCGACCATCGCCCGGAGCTACCTCGCCGCGATGCCCGCCACCCCGGAGACCCACGGGGACACCTACGACCGCACGCTGTTCCCGACCTGGATCACCATCAGCGGCACCTGCGACACCCGCGAGTGGGTCGTGAAGCGGGACGGCAGCAACGTCGCCACCGACACCTCCTGCAAGGCCACCAGCGGCAGTTGGTCCTCGCCGTACGACGGCGCGACCACCACCAACGCCTCCTCCTTCGACGTCGACCACGTGGTGCCGCTCTCCGAGGCCTGGGCCTCCGGCGCGTGGAGCTGGACCACCGACCAGCGCAAGGCCTTCGCCAACGACGTCACCCGCCCCCAGCTGCTGCTGGTCTCGGCGAGCAGCAACCGCTCCAAGGGCGACCGCGACCCGGCCGAGTGGCTCCCGCAGGCCTCGTACCGCTGCACCTACGCCCGCGCCTGGGTGCAGGTCAAGCAGTACTACGGCCTGAGCGTGGACGGCGCCGAGAAGAGCGCGCTGACCGGCATCCTCGACGCCTGCTGAACCCGGCGCCTCCCGCGGCCCGGCGCTC
>NZ_JBHUAF010000597.1:0-3150 GCF_042789895.1 Kitasatospora sp. NPDC056783 | reverse complement strand
CACGTGACACGAGCGACGCACCCGGGGCGGCTACCGGCCGTCCGTGACGGGACGGTGACACCGGGACCACGCGAGCCCCAACCCGGGGTCGCGAAGGCGCAACGGCTCCCCGGGCCCGGACGCGTCCGGGCCCGGGCTGAGGCATGATCTCGACATGGCCATCGTCGCGGGGATAGACAGTTCGACCAGCCGCACCCGGATCGTCGCGTGCGACGCCGACACCGGTACCGTCCTGCGCTCCGGCAAGGCACCGCACCCCGTCCCCGAGGACCAGGACCTGCGCCCCGGCGAGGCCGACCCCCAGGTCTGGCTGCACTCCCTCGGCGACGCCGCGACCGGCGGCCTGCTGGAGAGCGTCCGGGCGATCGGGGTCAGCGCCCAGCAGCACGGGATGATCGGCCTGGACGCGGGCGGGGTGCTGGTGCGCCCGGCGATCCTGTGGAACGACCCGCGCTCCAGCGGAGCCGCCGCCAAGCTGCTCGACGCCCTCGGCGGCCCCGCCGCCTGGACCGAGGCCATCGGCGCCGTGCCCGCCCCCACGTACACCATCGCCAAGCTGCGCTGGCTGGCCGAGTTCGAGCCGGCCAACGCCCGCCGGGTCGCCGAGGTGCTGCTGCCGCACGACTGGCTCGTCTGGCAGCTGCTCGGCCACCCCAAGCGCCGCACCACCGACCGCGGTGACGCCTCCGGCACCGGCTACTGGTCGCCGATCACCGGCGAGTACCGGCAGGACCTGGTCGAGCTGGCGCTCGGCCACGAGCTCCGGCTGCCCGACGTGCTGCCCCCGGCCGAGCCCGCCGGACACACCCCCGAGGGCCTGCTGATCTCGGCCGGCACCGGGGACAACATGGCCGCCGCACTGGGCCTGGGCCTCGGCCCGGGCGACGCGGTGGTCTCGCTCGGCAGCGCCGGGACGATCTTCGCCGTGCACGGGGAGGCCGTCGTGGACGCCTCCGGCCTGGTCTCCTCCTTCGCCGACGCCAGCGGCCGCCACCTGCCGATGGTCGCCACCCTCAACGCCGCCCAGGTGCTGCGCTCCACCGCCGCCCTGCTCGGCCGGGACCTGGAGGGCCTCAGCGACCTCGCCCTGCACTCCACCCCCGGTGCCTACGGCCTGGTGCTGCTGCCGTACCTGGACGGCGAGCGCACCCCCGCGCTGCCGCACGCGGCCGGCACCCTGACCGGCCTGCGGGCCGAGGCGATGACCCCTCAGCACCTGGCCCGGGCCGCCGTCGAGGGCATGCTGTGCAACATCGCCGACGCCCTGGACGTGCTGCGCGCCCAGGGCGTCGAGGTGAAGCGGGTGTTCCTGCTCGGCGCGGCCGGCCGGCTGCCGGCTGTCCGGCACGTCGCACCGATGCTGTTCGGCGTCCCGGTCGTGGTGCCGCCGCCGGGCGCGCACGCCGCCCGCGGGGCCGCCCGGCAGGCCGCCTGGGCGCTGGCGGGCACCCCGGAGCCGCCGGAGTGGGAGCTGCCGGACGCCGAGACCGTCGAGCCCGACGGCGAGCAGGACCTGGCGATCGGCTCGGCGGTCCGCCGGCAGTACCGGGCCGCCCGCGACCAGATCCACCCGGAGGCGGCCGGCTGACGGCCCTGCGGCGGTGGCGGTGGCGGTGGCGGTGGCGGCCGGTGAAGGTGCGTCGCCCGGAACCCGGTGGCAGCGTGGGACGGGACACGGCCACCGACGCGAAGGGCGGCAGGACGCCATGGCGCTGCACAAGGGGGCCGGCGGCGACCGCCGGCTGAGCCTCGGCCCGTACCCGACCACCGCCGACCCGCTGGGCTCGATGAAGCTCGCCCCGCCGCTGCACCGGCTCGGCGAGGTCCCGGTCGCGGCCGACACCGCGTACCAGCTGATCCACGACGAGCTGATGCTGGACGGCAACGCGCGGCTCAACCTGGCGACCTTCGTCACCACCTCGATGGAGGCCCAGGCCACCCGGCTGATGACCGAGTGCCTCGACAAGAACATGATCGACAAGGACGAGTACCCGCAGACCGCCGAGTTGGAGCGGCGCTGCGTGGCGATCCTCGCCGACCTCTGGCACGCCCCCGACCCGGACGCCGCGGTCGGCTGCTCCACCACCGGCTCCAGCGAGGCCTGCATGCTGGCCGGCATGGCGCTCAAGCGCCGCTGGACGCGGGCCAACGCCGAGCGCTACGCCGACGGGGCCCGGCCCAACCTGGTGATGGGCGTCAACGTGCAGGTGTGCTGGGAGAAGTTCTGCAACTTCTGGGAGGTCGAGGCCCGCACCGCGCCGATGGAGGGCGACCGCTTCCACCTGGACGCCGAGCGGGCCGTGGCGCTGTGCGACGAGAACACCATCGGCGTGGTCGGGGTGCTCGGCTCCACCTTCGACGGCTCGTACGAACCGATCGAGGGGATCTGCGCGGCCCTGGACGCCTTCCAGGAGCGCACCGGCACCGACGTGCCGGTCCACGTGGACGGCGCCTCCGGCGGCATGGTGGCGCCCTTCCTCGACCCGGAGCTGGTCTGGGACTTCCGGCTGCCCCGGGTGGCCTCGATCAACACCTCCGGCCACAAGTACGGACTGGTCTACCCCGGCGTGGGCTGGGCGCTGTGGCGCGACAAGGAGGCGCTGCCGGAGGAACTGGTCTTCCGGGTCAACTACCTGGGCGGCGAGATGCCGACCTTCGCGCTCAACTTCTCCCGGCCCGGCGCGGAGGTGGTGGCCCAGTACTTCGTCTTCCTGCGGCTCGGCCGGGAGGGGTTCCGGGCCGTCCAGGGTGCCTGCCGCGAGGTCGCCGGCTACCTGGCCGGGCAGATCGGGAAGCTGGACGGCTTCCGGCTGCTGACCCGGGGCGACCAGCTCCCGGTGTTCGCCTTCACCACCGAGGCGGGCCTGCCGTACGACGTGTTCGACGTCTCCCGGCGGCTGCGCGAGCGCGGCTGGCAGGTGCCCGCGTACACCTTCCCGGCGAACCGGGAGGACCTGTCGGTGCTCCGGGTGGTCTGCCGCAACGGCTTCTCCCGGGACCTCGCCGACCTGCTGCTGGCCGACCTCGGCCGACTGCTGCCGGAGCTGCGTCGCCAGCCCGTCCCGCTCAAGGAACTCGGGGTGCCGGCCCGGCCGGGCTTCCACCACTGAACCGGCCTCGCGCCGCGGCCGGAGAGTCGACGGCGGGGAG
>NZ_JBHUAF010000596.1:0-3167 GCF_042789895.1 Kitasatospora sp. NPDC056783 | reverse complement strand
GGCCAGGTCGGCCAGGACGTCCTCCGGGGTGAACAGCGCCGCCGGGTCCTGCGGACCGCCGACGCCCTCGGTGAGGTTGCTCAGGTCGTGCCCGACGACCAGCAGGGTGCCGCCGGGGGCCAACGCGTCGGCGGCACGGCGCAGCGCGGCCCGGCGGTCCGCGGCGGGCAGCTGGAGGTAGGCGACCAGGACGAGGTCGTACCCGGGGGCGGGGGTGTCGACGGTGCGGGCGTCGCCGTGGCGCCAGGTGAGCCGGTCGGCGACCTCGTCGGGCAGGTCGGCGGTGAGCCGTTCGGCGCGTTCCAGCGCGACGGCGGAGAAGTCCAGGCCGGTGACCTCCCAGCCCTGGGTGGCCAGCCAGATGGCGTTGCGCCCCTCCCCCGCGGCCAGGTCGAGGGCGTGCCCGGGGGTGTGGCCGGTCAGTTCACGGACCACCCACCGGTTGGGCTCCGCACCCCACACCAGCTCGCTCGCGGCGTAGCGGTCGTCCCAGTCCTGGCTGTCCATTGCGCCTCCTCCGTTCGACGGGCCTGCTCGTACGGTCAACCTACCGGGCCGACGCTCCCGCGGCCGGGAACGTCCCAGCGGGCGGACACCCTTGACGGCGAATATTGGTCCAGTCCAATCTGTTCAGTCATGACGTGCACGGGTCGACCACCCGTCGCGTCCGAGCACCGCCCGTCCCACGCGTCACCAGCCCGCGCGCCCCCACCGCGCCCGGGCCGGCTCCCCAGGCCCACCCGGGCCGCAGCACCGCCGGAAACCCCCACACATCCGGAGGACCCACCGCATGCACGACCGTGTCCTGCCCGCACAGTCAGCCCACCCCGACGGGGAGCGCACCGGCCGCCGGGCCGCCCACCGCAGAAGGGCCACCGCGCTGGCGCTGGCCGCCACCCTGACCACCAGCGGCGCCGCGATCGCCCTGACCTTCGGCTCCGCCTCGGCCGCCCCGGTCAACCTGCTGTCCAACGGTGACTTCGAGACCGGCACCCTGGCCGGCTGGACCTGCTCCAACGGCTCGGTCGTCACCACCCCGGTGCACGGCGGGACCCGCGCGCTCAGCGGCGCCGCCTCGGCCTCCGACACCGCGCAGTGCCAGCAGACCGTCGCCGTCCAGCCGAACACCACGTACACCCTGTCCGGCTTCGTCCAGGGCAGCTACGTCTACCTGGGCGCCACCGGCACCGGAGTCAACTCCTCGGCCTGGTCGCCGGGCGGGACCGGCTGGAACCAGCTGAGCACCACCTTCACCACCGGTGCCACCACGAACTCCGTCACCGTCTTCACCCACGGCTGGTACGGCACCGGCACGTACTACGCGGACGACCTCACGCTGACCGGTCCGGCCGGCCCCACCCCGACCAGCAGCCCGACGCCGACCAACAGCCCCAGCCCCAGCAACAGCCCGTCGCCGACCAGCAGCCCCACCCCGACCAACAGCCCGACGCCGACCACCACCCCCACCTCGCCCACCCCGACCCCGACGGCCACCGCGAGCGGCCCGGCCGGGGACGGCAAGGTCACCACCCCGACCGGCTTCGCCGTCACCAAGACCACCTCCAACGCGGTGGTGCTCACCTGGCAGCCGGCCACGCTGACCAGCGGTGACGGCGTGGTCGCCTACAAGGTGTGGTCCAACGGCCAGCTGGTCGCCACCTCGATGGGCACCTCGGTCACGGTCAGCTCGCTGCTGCCGGGCAAGAGCTACACCTTCAGCGTCCAGGGCTACTCCGGCAGCCACGCCTCCGCCCAGTCGGCGCCGGTGTCCACCGCGACCTCCGCCGCCCCCGCGCAGCAGCAGCCGGTCCGCTCGGCGTACTTCGACCAGTGGGGCGTCTACGAGAACGCGTACAACGCGAAGAACGTCGACACCAGCGGCGCCGCGGGCAAGCTGGACGTCGTGCACTACGCGTTCGCCAACATCGACCCCACCAAGTTCACCTGTTTCCAGACGGTGAAGGCCTCCGACTCGGCCAACGAGTCCAACCCGAACGCGGGTGACGGCGCGGGCGACGCCTACGCCGACTACCAGGCCGACTACAGCGGCGCCACCAGCGTGGACGGCACCAGCGACACCTGGGAGCAGCCGCTCAAGGGCAACTTCAACCAGCTGCGCCAGCTGAAGGCCAAGTACCCGAACCTGCGGTACACCATCTCGATCGGCGGCTGGACGTACTCCAAGTACTTCTCCGACGCGGCCGCCACCGACTCCTCCCGGAAGGCCTTCGTCTCCTCCTGCGTCGACATGTTCCTCAAGGGGAACCTGCCGACCGGTGTCGCCGGTGACGCCTCCGGCGGCCAGGCCTCGGCGGCCGGCCTGTTCGACGGCATCGACCTCGACTGGGAGTACCCGGGCTCGGCCGGCGGCCACACCGGCAACCACTACTCCGCCGCCGACAAGCAGAACTTCACGCTGCTGCTCAAGGAGTTCCGCACCCAGCTGGACACCCTCGGCGCCGCCCAGGGCAAGCGCTACATCCTGAGCGCCGCGCTGCCCAGCGGCCAGGACAAGATCGCCCAGCTGGAGACCGACAAGATCGGCGCCTACCTGGACTACGCCGACGTGATGTCCTACGACATGCACGGCGCGTGGGACGCCACCGGCCCGACCAACCACCAGGACCCGCTGCACGACAGCCCGGCCGACCCGACCACGCCGATCACCCCGGGTGCCCGCAAGTACAACGTGGACACCACGCTCGCGGCGTACACCACCGGTCTGCCCGAGTACGGCATCCCCGGCGGTTTCCCGGCGAACAAGATCGTGCTGGGCATCCCGTTCTACTGGCGCGGCTGGACCGGCGTCCCGGCCGGCTCCAACTTCGGCCTGTACCAGAGCGCGACCGGCCCGACGGCCAAGAAGCCGCTGAGCCAGGAGGCCGGCCTGGCCGCCTGGAAGGAGCTCAACCTGACCGCGGCGCAGACCCACTGGGACCCGGTCACCGAGAGCAGCTGGGCCTACGACGGCACCAACTTCTGGACCGGTGACACCCCGCAGGCCGTCCAGGCGCGCGGTGCCTACGCCAAGAGCAAGGGCCTGGGCGGGCTGTTCGCCTTCTCCCTGGAGAACGACGACGCCTCCGCCACGATGCTCAACGCGATGGACTCCGCCCTTCGCTGAAGCCCATCGGGTGGGACGCAGTGAGTGACGGCCCGCGCGGAAC
>NZ_JBHUAF010000595.1:0-3169 GCF_042789895.1 Kitasatospora sp. NPDC056783 | reverse complement strand
GTCCGGAAGATCCCGGACGGCGGCGGGCCGCCGGAGCCGCCCAACTGTGTTTGCCTACATCATCCGCAGGATCATCGCGGCGGCGATTTTGCTGCTGGTCGTCAGTGCCGTCACCTTCGCGATCTTCTTCCTGCTCCCGCGTCTCGCCGGGGAGACGGCCGACCAACTGGCCGCCCAGTACATCGGGAAGAACCCGTCGCCCGAGGCGATCGCGGCGGTCAAGCAGAACCTCGGCCTCGAACAACCGCTGTACACCCAGTACGGGAAGTTCCTGAAGGGGCTGGTGAGCGGCGCCGAGTACACGTTCGGCCCGGAACCGGCCACCTGTCACGTGCCCTGCTTCGGCTACTCCTTCAAGAACCACCTGGAGGTCTGGCCCGAGCTGACCAAGCGGATCCCGGTCACCGCCTCGCTGGCCGCCGGCGCCGCCGTGCTCTGGCTGGTCTCCGGTGTCGCCACCGGCGTCGTCTCCGCGCTCAAGCCGCGCTCGATCTTCGACCGGCTCTCCATGGGCGTCGCACTCGCCGGCGTCTCGCTGCCGGTCTTCTTCACCGGCGCGCTGCTGCTCACGCTGTTCAGCTACGAGTGGCCGATCCTGGACAACCTGCAGTACGTGAACCTCACCGACGACCCGCTGATGTGGGCCCGCAACCTGATCCTGCCGTGGATCTCGCTGGCCTTCCTCTACTCCGCGCTCTACGCCCGGCTCACCCGCGCCGGAATGCTGGAGACCATGAGCGAGGACTACATCCGCACCGCCCGGGCCAAGGGCCTGGCCGAGAGCAAGGTCGTCACCCGGCACGGGCTGCGCGCCGCGCTCACCCCGATCGTCACGATCTTCGGTATGGACCTCGGGCTGCTGCTCGGCGGCGCGCTGATCACCGAACAGGTCTTCTCGCTCCAGGGCGTCGGTCAGTTCGCCGTCCAGGCGATCGCCGACAACGACCTGCCCAAGATCCTCGGCGTCACCCTGCTCGCCGCCTTCTTCATCGTCGTCTGCAACCTCGTGGTCGACCTCCTGTACGCGCTCGTCGACCCCCGGGTGAGGCTCACGTGACCGACCTCCAGAAGACCCAGGCGGACGCCGCGCCGGCCCCGACCGGCGACCCGTTCCTCTCCGTGCGCGACCTGCGGATCCACTTCGACACCGACGACGGCCTGGTCCGCTCGGTGGACGGGGTCAGCTTCGACCTGCACAAGGGCCGCACCCTCGGCATCGTCGGCGAGTCCGGCTCCGGCAAGTCCGTCACCTCGCTGGGCATCATGGGCCTGCACCGCTCCAAGCGGGCCCGGATCAGCGGCGAGATCCGGCTGAACGGTGAGGACCTGATCGCGGCCGGCCCCGACCGGGTGCGCCAACTGCGCGGCCGCGAACTGGCGATGATCTTCCAGGACCCGCTGACCGCGATGCACCCCTACTACACGGTGGGGCAGCAGATCGTGGAGGCGTACCGGGTGCACCACCCCCAGGCCTCCAAGAAGCAGGCCCGGGCACGCGCGGTCGAGATGCTCGACCGGGTCGGCATCCCGCAGCCGGACCGCCGGGTGGACGACTACCCGCACCAGTTCTCCGGCGGCATGCGCCAGCGCGCGATGATCGCCATGGCGCTGGTCAACGACCCCTCGCTGCTGATCGCGGACGAGCCCACCACCGCCCTGGACGTCACCGTCCAGGCGCAGATCCTGGACCTCATCCGCGATCTCCAGGAGGAGTTCGGCTCCGCCGTCATCGTGATCACCCACGACCTCGGGGTGGTCGCCGAGCTGGCCGACGACGTCCTGGTCATGTACGGCGGCAAGTGCGTCGAGCGAGGCCCGGCCGAAACGCTCTTCGACTCGCCCGAACACCCGTACACCTGGGGCCTGCTGGGCTCGATGCCGCGACTGGACCGGGAGCTCCAGGACCGGCTGGTGCCGGTCAAGGGCACCCCGCCCAGCCTGATCAACGTGCCGTCGGGCTGCGCCTTCCACCCGCGCTGCCCGTACGCCGCACTGACCGGGGGACGCTCCACGAGCGAGGTCCCGGTGCTGTCCGAGGCCGAGCCCGGACACTTCGCGGCCTGCCACCTGGCGGCCGGCGAGCGGCACCGCATCTTCGCCGAAGAGATCGCGCCCCGGCTGTGAGCCCGGCCACGTACCACCTTCCTGGAGAGAACCGATGACGGACACTCAGACGGCGCGGACCCCGTCCCCGGCACCCGCCGCAGGCCGCGAGCCGCTGCTGAAGGTGGCCGGCCTGGCCCGGCACTTCCCGATCCGCAGCGGGCTGCTGCGGCGCCAGACCGGCGCGGTGCGGGCCGTCGACGGCATCGACTTCACGGTCAACGCCGGCGAGACGCTCGGCGTCGTGGGCGAGTCCGGCTGCGGCAAGTCGACCATGGGCCGACTGGTCACCCGGCTCGACGAACCGACCCGCGGGACCATCGAGTTCGAGGGCACCGACATCACCCACCTGAGCGTCGGGGCGATGCGGCCGTTGCGCCGCGACATCCAGATGATCTTCCAGGACCCGTACTCCTCGCTGAACCCCCGGCACACCGTGGGCACCATCGTCGGAGCGCCGTTCAAGCTCCAGAACGCGGTGCCGGACGGCGGGTTGAAGAAGACGGTCCAGGAGCTGCTGGAGCTGTGCGGGCTCAGCCCCGAGCACTACAACCGCTACCCGCACGAGTTCTCCGGCGGCCAGCGCCAGCGCATCGGCATCGCCCGGGCGCTCGCGCTGAAGCCGAAGATGATCGTCGCGGACGAGCCGGTCTCCGCGCTGGACGTCTCGATCCAGGCGCAGGTGGTCAACCTGCTGGACGACCTCCAGCAGGAGCTCGGGCTGACCTACCTGATCATCGCGCACGACCTCTCGGTGGTCCGGCACGTCTCGGACCGGGTCGCGGTGATGTACCTCGGCAAGATCGTGGAGATCGCCGACCGGGACTCGCTCTACCGCAGCCCGATGCACCCGTACACCAACGCGCTGATGTCCGCGGTGCCCGTCCCCGACCCGCGCCGCCGGCAGCGCTCGGGCCGCGAGCGCATCCTGCTCACGGGCGACGTCCCCTCGCCGATCAACCCGCCCAGCGGCTGCCGCTTCCGCACCCGGTGCTGGAAGGCGCAGGAGGTGTGCGCGAGCGAGGAGCCGCCGCTGGTGGTGCTCGAGACCGGGCACGAGGTGGCG
>NZ_JBHUAF010000594.1:0-3188 GCF_042789895.1 Kitasatospora sp. NPDC056783 | reverse complement strand
CCCGCCGGCTGCGCGGCGGGCGGCCTGAGGTCCTTCGGAAGGCTTCGCGGGACACGTCCCGGGGCGCTTCGCGGGATGCCTCCCGGGATGCCTCCCGGGGCGTCGCTCCGAACGTCCGTCAGACGGAGCGCAGTTCGGCGTAGCGGCGGAGGAACAGCGCTTCGGTGAGGGCCATCCGCTCCAGTTCCCGCGGGTCGACGCTCTCGTTGACCGCGTGGATCTGGGTGGTGGGCTCCTCGACCCCGATGAGCACGATCTCGGCCTGCGGGTAGAGCGAGCGCAGGGTGTTGCAGAGCGGGATCGAGCCGCCCTCGCCGGAGGCGACCATCTCGGTGCCGAAGGCCTCGGCCATCGCCGCGCCCATCGCCTCGTACGCGGGGCCGCTGGTGTCGGCGCGGAACGGCGAGCCGTTGCCCTGGCGCTCGATGGTGAGCCGGGCGCCGAGCGGGACCCGCGCCTCAAGGTGGGCGACCAGCGCGTTCTGGGCGTCGTCCGCGTCCGTGCCCGGCGGGACGCGCAGGCTGATCAGGGCTTTGGCGGTGGCCTGGACGGACGAGGTGGCGCCGATCACCGGCGGGGCGTCGATGCCGAGGACGGTGACGGACGGGCGGGCCCAGAGACGGTCCGCGATGGTGCCGGTGCCGGTCAGGGCGACGCCGTCGAGCACCTTGGCGTCGGAGCGGAACTGCTCCTCCGAGTACTGCACACCGGTCCAGCTCTGGCCGGTGGTCAGGCCCGCGACCGCGACGTCGCCGTGTTCGTCGTGCAACGAGGCCAGCACCCGCACGAGGCACTGGAGCGCGTCCGGGGCGGCGCCGCCGAAGGCACCGGAGTGCAGGTTGCCGGCCAGCGTGGTGATCGTGGCCTCGACCACCGTCATGCCGCGCAGGGAGGCGGTCACGGTCGGCAGGCCCAGGGCGAAGTTGCCGGTGTCGCCGATGACGATGGCGTCCGCGGCGAGCAGCTCGGGGTGGGCCTCGGCGTAGCGCTCCAGGCCGCCGGTGCCCTGCTCCTCGGAGCCCTCGACGATGATCTTCAGGCCGACCGGGTAGGCGTCGCCGTGCACCTGACGCAGCGCCCGCAGGGCGGTCAGGTGCATCAGGATGTTGCCCTTGCAGTCGGCGGCGCCGCGACCGTACCAGCGGCCGTCGCGCTCGGTCAGCTCGAAGGCGGGGCTGATCCAGGCGTCCTCGTCCAGCGGGGGCTGGACGTCGTAGTGGGAGTAGAGCAGGACGGTCGGCGCGCCCTCGGGGCCGGGCAGCTCGCCGTAGACGGACTGGGTGCCGTCCGGGGTGTCCAGCAGCCGGATACCGGTCAGCCCCTCGGCGGCGAACGCGTCGGCGACCCAGCGCGCGGCCTTCTCGCACTCCTCGACCGGGAACTGGCGCGGGTCGGCGACCGACGGGAAGGCGACCAGCTCGGCGAGGTCGGTGCGGGCACGGTCCATCAGGGACCGGACGGCGTCGGCCAGGGGCTGTGACATCGGGGCTCCGAGGGGGCGGTCCGCCCTGGGGTGGTGTGGGCGGAGGAGGTGGTTGGGGTAGTGCCGATCATAGGCGGAGTGGGACAGGGGGTTCCGAGGGCGTGGGGCGGCACGGGCTCGCCGGGGAGTGGGGCCGCACGGGCTCGCCGGGCGTGCTGGAGGGGCCGGTCGGGCGGCGGGCGCGTGTGTCGGGGCGGTGCGCTCGACGGGTGCGGGCGGACGCATAGGATTGCTCGACGTGACTGACTCCGGAAGCTCCGATTCCCGCAGCCCGCTCGACAGCCCGATCGAGGGCGGTCCGACCGAGGGCAGTCCGACCGAGGGCAGTCCGACCGAGGGCGGCCCGTTCGACGACGCTCCGACCGGAAGCGCTCCGACCGGAAGCGCTCCGACCGGAAGTGCTCCGACGGACGGCGCCCCGACCGGCGCCGGTCGGGCCGACGCCGATCCGTCCGGCGACGCGGTTTCGCCGCCGGACGGTGTCTGGGACGTCGTGGTGGTCGGTGCCGGACCGGCGGGCTCCTCGGCCGCGTACGCCGCCGCGGCCCGGGGCCGCCGGGTGCTGCTGCTCGACAAGGCAGAACACCCCCGGTACAAGACCTGTGGCGGCGGCATCATCGGCCCCTCCCGGGACAGCCTGCCGCCGGACTTCCGGCTGCCGTTGCAGGACCGGGTGCACGCCGTCACCTTCGCCTACGACGGGAAGTACACCCGGACACGGCGGTCCAAGCAGATGCTGTTCGGCCTGGTCAACCGGGACGAGTTCGACCTGCGCCTGGTGCAGGCCGCCAAGCAGGCCGGGGCGGTGCTGGTCACCGGAGTGACCGTCACCGGCGTCGAGCAGCGCGGCGGCCAGCACCGGACGGCCCTGGTGACGGCGGCCGACGGACGGACCTTTGAGGCCCGCGCGGTGGTCGGCGCGGACGGCAGCGCGAGCCGGATCGGCCGGCACGTCGGTGTCACCTTCGACCAGATCGACCTCGGTCTCGAGGCGGAGATCCCCGTGCCGGCACAGGTCGCCGCCGACTGGGCGGGCCGGGTCCACCTCGATTGGGGCCCGCTGCGCGGCAGTTACGGCTGGGTGTTCCCCAAGACCGAGACCAGCAGCCTGACCGTCGGCGTCATCTCGGCGCGCGGAGACGGCGAACGGACCAAGCAGTACCTCGCCGAGTACATCCGCCGGCTGGGCCTGTCCGGGTTCACCCCCCGGGTGGAGTCCGGGCACCTGACCCGCTGCCGGGCCGAGGACTCGCCGCTCTCGCGCGGCCGGGTGCTGGTCGCCGGTGACGCGGCCGGACTGCTGGAGCCGTGGACCCGTGAGGGCATCTCGTACGCGCTGCGCTCGGGTCGGCTGGCCGGCGAGTGGGCGGTGCAGATCGCAGAGGCGGGCGACGCGGCGGCGGTGCGGCGCGAGGCGCTGAACTACGCCTTCGCGGTCAAGGCCGGGCTCGGTGTGGAGATGCGCGCGGGCAAGCAGCTGCTGGGTGCCTTCGAGCGGCGGCCGTACCTGTTCCACGCGGCGGTCTGCCTGGTGCCTGCGGCGTGGCGGGCCTTCGCCCGGACCACCCAGGGGCGCACCACCTTCGCCCAGGTCCTGCGGCAGTACCGGGCGGCGCGGCGGCTGACGGCGATGGCCTCGCGGTAGGGCCGTCGTCACGGCGTGGGGCCGGTGTCCCTCCTCGAACCCAAGAACGAGGAGGGACAC
>NZ_JBHUAF010000593.1:0-3208 GCF_042789895.1 Kitasatospora sp. NPDC056783 | reverse complement strand
TCCGGTGGGAGCGCCCCTTTCGTGTGCGCGGGGCCGGTCAGGCCTGGCGTTCGACGCGCAGCCGCTCGAAGAAGCGCAGGTGTTCGAGGTGGTCGACGGAGCCGGGGTTGACGGCCTGCTCCAGCGGGGTGCCGGAGAGGATGCGCTTGACCGGGACCTCGATCCGCTTGCCGGTGAGGGTGTGCGGGAGGCCGCGGACGGCGATGACCTCGTCGGGGACGTGCCGCGGCGAGAGCTCGGTGCGCAGCGAGGCGCGGATGCGGCCGATGAGGTCGTCGTTCAGCTCGGCGCCGGGGGCGAGGACGACGAACAGCGGCATCCAGTAGCCGCCCTCGGGCTCCTCCAGGCCGATGACCAGGGACTCGGCGATCTCGGGCAGGCGCTCGACCACCTCGTAGATGTCCGAGGAGCCCATCCGCACGCCCTGGCGGTTGAGGGTGGAGTCGGAGCGGCCGTGGATGACGACGGTGCCGCGGGAGGTGACGGTGATCCAGTCTCCGTGGCGCCAGATGCCGGGGTAGGTGTCGAAGTAGCTGTCGTGGTACCGGGTGCCCTCGGGGTCGTTCCAGAAGCCGGTGGGCATCGACGGGATGGGCTTGGTGACGACGAGTTCGCCGACGGTGTCGGTGTGCGGGTGACCCTGGACGTCCCAGGACTCGACCGCGGCGCCGAGGCAGGGCGCCTGGATCTCGCCGAGGTGGACCGGGAGGGTGGGGACGCCGCCGACGAAGCAGGAGCAGACGTCGGTTCCGCCGCTGACCGAGGCGAGCCAGACGTCCTGCTTGACCTCGTCGTAGATCCAGCGGAAGCCGTCCGGCGGGAGCGGGGAGCCGGTGGTGCCGATGCAGCGGACGGCGGAGAGGTCGAGGTCGCGGCCGGGGTGCAGCCCGGCCTTGCGGCTGGCGATGACGTAGGCGGCGGAGGTGCCGAGGACGGTGGCGCCGGTGCGGGCGGCCACGGACCAGAGGGCGCCGGTGTCGGGGTGGCCGGGGCTGCCGTCGTAGGTGACGATCGTGGACCCGACGAGGAGGCCGGCCAGCAGGAAGTTCCACATCATCCAGCCGGTGGAGGTGTACCAGAGGAAACGGTCCTGCGGGCCGAGGTTGAGGTGGAGGCCGGCCTGCTTGAGGTGTTCGAGCAGGATGCCGCCCTGGCTCTGGACGATGGCCTTGGGCAGGCCGGTGGTGCCGGAGGAGTAGAGGACCCAGAGCGGGTGGTCGAAGGGGACCGCCTCGAAGACCGGCTCGACGTCGTCGGCGACCAGGTCGTCCCAGGCCAGCGCGCCTTCGGGGGCGGGGGCGCCGAGCAGCGGGACGTGTACGACGGTGTGCAGGCTGGGCAGTTCCCTGCGCAGTTCGGCGACGACCTCGGTGCGGTCGTGGTCCTTGCCGCCGTAGTGGTAGCCGTCGATGGCGAAGAGGACGGCGGGCTCGATCTGCTGGAGGCGGTCGAGGACGCTGCGGGCGCCGAAGTCGGGGGCGCAGCTGGTCCACACCGCGCCGACGGCGGCGGTGGCGAGGAGGGCGACGGCGGCCTGCGGGATGTTGGGCAGGTAGGCGCCGACCCGGTCGCCGGGGCCGATGCCGCGGGCGCGCAGGGCGGCGGCCAGCGAGCCGACCTGGCGGCGCAGTTCGGCCCAGGTGAGGACGACGGGCTGCTCGGTGGTCTCGTCGAGGTGGAGGATCGCGGGGCGGTCGGCGTTGGCCGGGGCCACCCCCGCGCGCAGGGCGTGCTCGGCGTAGTTGAGGCGGGCACCGGGGAACCAGCGGGCGCCGGGCATCGCCGGGTCGGCGAGGACGGCTTCGGGGGCCTGGGTGAAGCGGACGTCGAACCACTGGGTGACCGCGGTCCAGAACCGGTCGAGGTCCTCGGTCGACCAGGCGTGCAGGTCCGCGTAGCGCTGGGCGGCCTGCTCGTCGTCGTCGGCCGGGGCGAGCGGCGCGGCCGGGGCGCCGTGGTGTTCGGCGGCCCAGGCCTGGAAGGCCACCAGGGTGGTGGCGGCGGCGCGAGCGGGGTTGGGGCGCCAGAGCGGCTGGTCCTGCGGTGGGGTGCTCACGGTGGTGGTCTCCCGGCCGGTGGTGGGGACGGGAGGGCTCATGGCAGACCCGTCCGGTTGGGCTGTCGGTGCAGACCATGCCATGTGATCGGCCGCCGCGCCAGGGTCCGCCGAGGGGAAGCCCTGAGGTCAGCGGGGCGTGAACTCGCCGTTGAACCAGCGGCGCAGGACGCCGTTGTGGAAGTCCCAGACGAGGGCGGTGTCGGCGGTGGCGAGCAGCCAGCCCTCGGTCTCGTCGGTGGGGCGCGAGGGCGGGAGGTCGGCGAGCGGGCGGGCGGGGAGCAGCCCGCAGAGCATGACGAAGCGGCCGGCGGGGTCGGAGGCGGTGTGGATCAGGGTGATCTCGGCCGAGTCGGCCACGATGCCCGTCTCCTCGTGGAGTTCGCGCACGCAGGCCTGCTGCCAGCTCTCGCCGAAGTCCATGTAGCCGCCGGGGAAGGCGAGTTCGCCGTAGCCGGGTTCGATGGTGCGGCGGATGACGACCAGCGCCGGGTCGGCGTCGGGGCGGGTGACGGGCAGGACGGTGACCGCGACGGGCAGCGGGTTGCGGTAGCTGATCTCGGCGCAGCCGGGGCAGGTGCGGGGCCAGGCCCGCGTGCCGGGCAGGTAGGGAGTGCCGCAGAAGTGGCAGTGGGAGTGCGGCCGGTGGTCGGTTCCGGGAGCTTCGCCGACGGTCGTCGCTTCGTCAGTGGTCATGGCCGGATGGTAGCCCGATGGATCGGCGGCGTTGCCCGGGGCCGCGGAGGATCAGGGGGACTCGGCGCCGTCGGCGGCGTCGTCCCGGGTGGGGCGCAGCAGCGCGGGGTGCAGCACGCAGGCACCGCCGGCGTGGTAGGTGCGGGCGCGGGGGCCCCCGCGGGCGCCACCGCGCTCGGTGGTGGTGCCGGTGCTCTCGACGAAGCCGGGCACGGACAGCACCTTGCGGTGGAAGTTGCCGGGGTGGAGCTTCTCGTCCCAGACGGCCTCGTAGACGGCGCGGAGGTCGGGGATGGTGAAGTCGTACGGCAGGAAGGCGGTGGCCAGCGGGCTGTATTCAAGCTTGGCGCGCACCCGGTCGAGGCCGTCGGCGAGGATGCGGGCGTGGTCGAAGGCCAGCGTGAGCGGGCGGGGGCCGGTGCTCCCGCCGACGCCACCCCCGTGGGTGTCGGCGGG
>NZ_JBHUAF010000592.1:0-3261 GCF_042789895.1 Kitasatospora sp. NPDC056783 | reverse complement strand
CCCGCTGGCCGCTCGCGGTGCTGTAGAAGGTGATCTGTCGCCCCACGATCGGCTTGCCGTGCTCGTCGGTCAGCGTGGCCTCGAAGTCGCCGCTGATCGGCGCGTTGAGGACCACGTGGCCGCTCACCGTGCGGGCTGTGAGATGGACGGGCTTCTTTCCGGAAGTCATGGCGTAACCTCCTGAATGCTCTGGGCTACTACTTCCACCGTAGGCACCCGTGCGGCGGCCCGCATCCGGGCGGGTGGACGGGTGCGTTCCCGGGTGCGCGGCCGCCCCAACTCGGCTGCAACTGTGCGCAATCGGCTCGGTGGCGGGGCCGTCGCGCGGCTACGCTGCCGGGGCGGGAGCCGCACGGCGGCGCGCAGGCCACTCGACATCCCCCCGGAAGGCGGACCATGCCCTCGACCACGTCGTTCAGCAGCGCGGAAGCGGTCCGGAAGGAGGTCGCCGTCCGTCTCCGGGAGATCTGCCGCGACGCCGGGTTCAACGGGCGCGAACTGGCGCTCCGGGCCGGCTGGCACCCCTCGAAGTCGTCGAGGATCATCAACGCGCTGACCGCCCCCTCGGACGAGGACATCCGCACCTGGTGCCGGCTGTGCGGGGCGGAGGAGCAGGCGGCCGGCCTCATCGCCGCCACCCGGTCCGCCGACGCGATGTACGTGGAGTGGCGGCGCCTCCGGCGTGGCGGGCTCACCCGGTTGCAGAACTCCTACCTGCCGCTGTTCGAACGCACCGAGGTGTTCCGGGTCTACAGCTCCTCCCTCGTCCCCGGCTTCCTGCAGAGCCGGGACTACGCCACGGCGCTGCTGTCCGCCATCACCCGCTTCCACGGCACGCCCGACGACGTCGCGCAGGCCGTCGAGGCGCGGCTGGCGCGTTCGCGCATCGTCCGGGAGGCGGTTCGCGCTGCTGATGGAGGAGCCGGTGCTGCGCCACCGGATCGGCGACGCCGACGTGATGCGCGGGCAGTTGGACGAGCTGGCGGCCGCGGCCGCGCTGCCCGCCGTCGCGCTGGGGATCATCCCGGCCGGCGCGGCGCGGGAGGTGTGGCCGCTGGAGACGTTCAGCGTGTACGACGACGGGCGGGTCGAGGTGGAGACCCTCACGGCGAGCCTGACCGTTGCCAGGACCCGCGAGATCGCCCACTACCTGGACGCCTTCGAGAAGTTGTCCGCCACCGCCGTGTACGGCGACCGCGCCCGGGCGCTGATCGCCTCGGCCCGCGAGGCGCTCGGCTGACGCCGCGAGTACCACGGGCCCGGGTGGTCGACACGGGGGGACGCCCAGGAACCACCTATCCGAGGTAATCTGACGGCTCATCAGTTAGTGCCCGGTCGATCCGGACCATGATGCGGTCAGTATCCGTAACGGAAAGGGCGGTTCGCATGGCCAGCATCAGTGGGCAACCGATCCCGGCGATCACCGAGGCGACGCTCGACGAGATCGCCGACACCGGCCTCCGGGGCCCGGGCAACACCGTCAACCAGGCCGTCGTCGACCTCGGCAACGCCCTGGTGGCCGCCGCCCAGGGCGACGAGTCGGTCCAGCTCCCCCCGGAGCTGGCCGAGTTGGTGGCCAGGGTGCGGCAGATCTCCGACATCGACGTCACCAGGATTCCCGTGGGCGAGGGCGGGGAGGAGATCGGCCTGTCGGCGTTCACCATCAGGCTGAAGGGCGAGGAGCGGCGCCCGGTCGTGATCCTGCCCGCCGGCTGGAACCCGCTCGGCTGGCTGCCCTTCGTCTACGCCTACTTCAAGCTGGCGCTGCGCGGCTACCACGTGCTGACCTACACCCCGCGCGGCCTCGGCTACCCGAACTGGCTCTCCACCTCCGAGGGGCGCGTCGACGTCGCCGGGCCCAAGGACTGGGCCGACGGCTCGAAGGTGATCACCTACGCCCAGGCGCACTTCAACCCGAACAAGGTCGGCTTCCTCGGCCTGTCCTACGGCTCCGGGATCAGCCAGCTGGTCGCCGCGCACGACAAGGACAAGCGGGTGGACGCGGTGGTCGCGATCAGCACCTGGGGCAACCTGGCCACCAGCCTCTACAGCAACGACACCCGGCACCTGAAGGCCGTCGACCTGCTGGTCGGCTTCACCGGCGGGGAGCGGGACGACAAGTTCGACGACGAGGCCCTGGACATCCTCGACAAGTTCGCGGACGACCGCGACCTCGACGACGTGGTCGCCTGGGGCACCGAGCGCTCGCCCGAGACCTACCTCGACAAGACCAACGAGCGCGGCATCCCGACCTTCGTCTCCAACACCTGGCACGAGACCCTCTTCCCGGTCGCCCCGGTGGTCGACCTCTTCGAGCGGCTCACCGTGCCGAAGCGCCTGAACCTGTGGATCGGCGACCACGGCGCGCCGGAGGGCGCCGGGCTGTCCGGCCTGCCGGCGAGCCTGCCCTACCCCGGCCTGGGGGACCCGGTCCGGGAGGCCTACGAGTTCCTGGACCACCACCTGCTCGGCGCCGCGAACGACGTGCCGAACCGGAAGCCGGTGAAGAACCAGGTCATGTTCACCTACAAGACCAAGCCGCTGGTGGGCAACCTCCGCCGGATCACCGAGGCCGCCCGCCGGGAGGAGTACGGCTCCTGGGCGGACGTCACCACCGGCCGCGAGCACTGGTACCTCACGGGCACCAACGGCGGCGGTGACGGCGCGCTGGCCGACAAGCAGAACGACGGCTGGTCACGGAGCTTCACCGCCGGACTGGAGACCGCGGCCACCGCGGTGGACGACGTGATGGACACCGGCCAGAAGGAGTGGACGGGCAACCCCAGGAAGTACGTCCTGGGCGAGTTCGAGCGGGCGAACCTGCTGGTCTGGTCGACCGACCCGCTGACCGGAAGCGCCGGGGTGGCCCGTCGCGTCCGGGGCGCCGCCGACGTCCGGCTGACGGTGCGCAGCACCGAGGAGGCCGCCACCCTGGTGGCGTACCTGTTCGACGTCGACCCGGACGGCAAGGCGCGGATCATCACCCACGAGCCGTACACCGTGCTCGGCCTCACCCCCGGGGAGGACACCACCGTCGGCTGGAAGCTCCAGCCCGCCGCGTACGACGTGGCGGAGGGTCACCGGCTGGCCCTGGTCGTCAACAGCCGTGACCAGCTGTACTCCTACGCCGCCACGAAGGGCACCATCACCATCGGCTCGCCGAGCGAGGACGCGTCCCGGCTGGTGCTCCCGCTCGGCTGATCCCCGGCGGGAGCCGATCGGCGCCGGATCACCCGCGGCCCCGGGCAGGGCCCCGAGCGG
>NZ_JBHUAF010000591.1:0-3265 GCF_042789895.1 Kitasatospora sp. NPDC056783 | reverse complement strand
CGGGTCCCAGTCGTCCCAGGCGGTCGAGCCCGGCGAGGACTGGCGGCGGCGGGCGATCAGGGCCCCGCCCGGGGCGAGCGCGAAGGCCTCCAGCCGGCCGTCGGCGTCGCGGGCGACGGCGGGGGCGGCGCCGGCCGGGCCGCCGAAGACCTCCCAGTCCGACCAGCCGCCGTCCGTCCGCTGGACGCGGTGGTGCAGGTTGGCGCCGTCGGGGGCGAGCGAGAACACCTCCAGCCGGCCGTCGGTGTCGCGGCCCAGGACGGGCACCGCGCCGGCCGGCGTCCCGAAGACCTCCCAGTCCGACCAGGTGTCGGTGTCCGGGTCGGTCTGGACGCGGCACAGCATCGACCGGTCGGCCGCGTCGAGGGCGAAGACATTGAGCCGGCCCTGGGCGTCCAGGGCGGCGACCGGGTTGTCCGGGCTCTGCCAGGGCGGCGGGGTGGAGCGCCACTCCAGCGGGGCCAGGTACAGGCCGCGCCGGAACCAGCCGGCGGCGCTCGCCCACCACCGCTGCCCGTCGGTGACCACCTCCACCGCGTGGCCGGGCACATGACCGGCGTAGCCGTCGAGGGAGAAGCGGAACGGGTCCCGGGAGGCGAGGACGTCGGTGCCCTCGTAGCCGTCGCGCGGCCCGAGGAACAGGTAGTACCAGCCGTCCCCGGCCACCACGAAGGGCGACTCGGTGACCGAGACGCCGTCGGCGGCGGTGGCCGCGTCGGCGAAGGCCACGCCGGGCTCGCCCCAGGTCAGCAGGTCGGTGGAGCGCCGGTAGCAGACCTGGTGGCGGCCGCCGGGGGCGGACAGCTCGGTGTAGTACATCACCCACTCGGTGCCGATCCGCAGCACCATCGGGTCGCGGGCGGCGGTCCCACGGAACAGCGGTCCGGACGGCAGCCTGGTCCAGGTGGAGAGATCGGTGGAGGTGGCGGCGTTGATCGCGGCCCCGGCGCGCCCGCCCGCCGCGTAGAACATCCAGTGCACGCCGCCCGATTCGACGACGTGCGGGGCCCACAGGTGTTCCTCGCCGAAGTACGAGGTGTCGACGGTCAGCGCGTCCGGGTGGCTGCTCCACGGCCCGGTCGGGGAGGGTGCCGAGGCGTGCGCGAGCGAGACCTCGGCGGCGCTGTCGGGCACCCGCCCGGGCGGCGCGCTGTCGCCGACGATGCTGAACAGGTGCCAGCGGCCGTCGGCCTGGACCAGGGTGTGGTCGTTGAGGTAGCGGCGGTGTGCGGTCGAGGGGTCGTGGACGTGGTCGAACGGGCCGGCGCCGACCCACAGGTGGGGGCCGGTGGACGCGGCGAGGGCGGTACGGCCCGCGAGCGGGAGCACGAGTGCTCCCGCTCCGGCCGCCCGCAGCAGGCCGCGCCTGCTGATCGGGTGCATCGCTGTGCTCCAGGGGGTTGCCGGCGTGGTCAGCCGACGGCGGGTCCGTGGGTGGTGTTCAGCCAGGCCCAGTCGGACCAGGTGGAGAAGCCCGTCTGCCACTTGTGGTGGACGCCGTCGGTGTTGGAACCGAAGACCTCGATCCGGCCGTCGGCGTTGTTCGCGGCGCCGATCTCGGTACCGCCGGTGCCGAAGGTGTCCCACTGGCCGTACGGGGCGTTCAGGCCGGTCTGCCAGATGTGCTGCGCCGTGGTCCCGTTGATGGCGAACACCTCCACCCGGCCGTCCGGCGAGCGCCCACTGGTCAGCCGGGAGTCGGCGGGGCCGCCGGTGGCCTCCCAGCCGGACCAACTGGTGGGATTCGTCTGGTACTTGTGGTAGACGCCGGCGGGACCGGAGGCGAACACCTCAAGCCGCCCGTCCTGGTTGTGGCTGACCGTGAGGTCGTGGCCACCCGTACCGAAGTCCTCCCAGGCCGACCAGGCACCGTTGACGGCGGTCTGCCACTGGTGCTGGAAGGTGCTGCCGTTGACGGCGAAGACCTCCAGACGACCGTCGGGGGCCTTGCCGAGCTCGATCTCACCGTTGGCGGGTCCGCCGCCCGTGGCCTCCCAGCCGGACCAGCCACCGCCGGGAGCCGTCTGGTAGCGGTGGAAGACGCCGACCGGGCCCGAGGCGAAGACCTCCAGGCGGCCGTCCTGGTTGGTGCCGACGGCGATGTCGTGGCCACCACCGCCGAAGTCCTCCCAGCCCGACCAGGCCCCGGAGGGCTGAAGCTGGTAACGGTGCTGGAAGGTCGAGCCGTTGATCGCGAACACCTCCAGCCGTCCGTCCGCGTTCGGACCGATGGCGAGCTCGGCGCCGGCCGGGCCACCGAGGTCCTCCCACTCGGACCAGCCGCCGTTGATCGCGGTCTGCCAGGCGTGGGAGACGCCGTTCGCTCCGGCCGCGAAGACCTCCAGCCGGCCGTCCGCGGACCGGGCCGAGACCACCCGGCCGGACTCCGCCGGGTACTCCAACGGTGCCGGGCCGGGCTCGTGGTGGCCGAGCCGGTCCACGGCGGCCCGCGCCTCGTCCATGTGCCGCAGGTGCGCGCCCGCGCTGTAGGTCGACCACTGGTGCCAGTCGCGGCCGCCGTTGGAGATCCTGTAGGCCGCGTCGGCGTTGCACTGGGCGTCGTAGGCGCACGCGTCGGAGACCTCGCTGTGCCAGTGGTCGTTGATCTCCCACAGGCCGCGGTCCGTGGACGGTGGCTCGTTGTTCTGGGTGTTGGAGGCCAGCGGGTTGCAGCTGGACTCGGCGAGGCCGACGGCGATCGCGGTCACCAGGGCGTCACCCCGGAAGCCCGCCCGGTAGCCGACCTCGGCGCACAGGTCGCTGCCGGTGGCGGCCGGCGCGGAGGGGGCGGCGACCATCAAACCCGTCGTCACGGCCAGGGTGGCGATCGCGGACAGCAGGACGCGGTGGGGCGCCCGGCGGGCGCGCTGCGGGCCGGTCACGGGGTGACTCCTCGACTGACGGCGGGTCCGTGGGTGGTGTTCAGCCAGGCCCAGTCGGACCAGGTGGAGAAGCCCGTCTGCCACTTGTGGTGGACGCCGTCGGTGTTCGAGCCGAAGACCTCGATCCGGCCGTCGGCGTTGGTGGCGGCGCCGATCTCGGTGCCGCCGGTGCCGAAGGTGTCCCACTGGCCGTACGGGGCGTTCAGGCCGGTCTGCCAGATGTGCTGCGCGGTGCTGCCGTTGATGGCGAACACCTCGACCCGGCCGTCCGCGGTCTGCCGGCTGGTGAGCCGGGAGTCGGCGGGGCCGCCGGTGGCCTCCCAGCCGGACCAACTGGTGGGATTCGTCTGGTACTTGTGGTAGACGCCGGCGGGACCGGAGGC
>NZ_JBHUAF010000590.1:0-3274 GCF_042789895.1 Kitasatospora sp. NPDC056783 | reverse complement strand
GTGCTCGGGGGTGAACGGTCCGTCGTGGTAGACGGGTTCGGAGCGGGTGACCCACACCGTCTCGCCGACCGCCGCCACCTCCGACAGCACCTGGATCGCCGAGGCGCCGCCGCCCACCACCAGGACGCGCTCGCCCGTGAACTCTTCGGGGCCGCGGTACTCGGCGTAGTGCAGCTGGCGACCGGCGAAGCGGCCCGGGTAGTGCGGGAGGAAGGGGCGGGTCCAGGTGCCGGTGGCGTTGATCAGCGCGCGGGTCGACCAGGTGCCGCGGTCGGTCTCGACCAGCAACCGGGAGTCCGGAAGCCCGGACTCGGCGCGTACGGTGCGCACCGTGACCGGGCGTACGACCGGGAGCGCGTGCCGGGCCTCGTACGCCGCGAAGTACTCCGGCACCACCTCGCGCGCGGGGGCCTGCGGGTCCGGTGGCGGGAGTTCCTCGCCCGGGAGGTCGTGGACGCCGTGCACGGTGGCCATCCGCAGGGACGGCGAGCGGTGCGCCCAGGCGCCGCCGGGCGCTGCGTCGGCGTCGAGCACGACGAAGCCGCCGTCGGCGTCCGCCCGGTAGGGGGCGAAGCCGCGGCGGCGCAGGTGGTAGGCGGCGGACAGTCCTGCCTGTCCGGCGCCCACCACCAGGACGTCCACGCGCGGCACGCTCCGGAGAGCACCATCGGTTGCACCGTAAACAGTCACGCCCGTGAAACATCGGGGGGTCGAAGGCTGTTCCCGTCGAGGATCCGTCAGTGGCGCGGTGGTGGCGCGGTGGTGGCGCGGTGGTGGTGCGGTGGTGGTGCGGTACGGCGTGGACGAGGGGCGTCAGGCGATCGGGGAGATCACCGCGGCGGTGCCGTACGCGCAGACCTCGGTGCCGACGTCGGCGGCCTCCGTGACGTCGAAGCGCATCATCAGGACGGCGTTTCCGCCGCGTGCCTTGGTCTGCTCGACCAGTCGCTGCATGGCCTCGTTGCGGCTCTCGACCAGGGTCTTCGTCAGACCGCGCAGCTCGCCGCCGATCAGCGACTTCAGGCCGGCGCCGATCTGGCTGCCGATGTGGCGGCTGCGGACTGTCAGTCCGAAGACCTCGCCGATCACGTGATCGACCCGGAAGCCGGGGATGTCGTTGGTGGTCACGACCAGGACATCGGCGTTCGGGCGCTGCCCGCCGCCGTACTCATTGATATCAGCCATGGGTCACATCCTGCCAAGTTCCTGCGTCCGAGTGATCGAGGCGGGGCCGGGTGGTGGCCGAGAACGCTTTCGGAAGCTGGTCCGGACCGGTGATCGGGGGGCTGAAAAGCCGTACCGTTAGCCCCATGGGCGAGCGAAGTGATCATCCACAGGGGCCGGGCGCGGCGGAGGACTCCGGTGCGCAGGAGATCGAGGCGACGGTGGTGCTGGGCCTGCGGATCAATGACTGGCCGGCCCTGCGCGCGGCCGCGATCAGGGCCGTCGAGGAACTGGACTTCGACGGCGTCGACCCGGCCGGCCAGCGCCGCGAACTGCTGCGCGAGGTCGCCGAGGACGCCAACGCGGCGCTCGGCGCGCTGCTGCACCCGGACCGGCTGGTGGCCGCCATCCCCGGGGTCGAGGCGATCGGCGGCACGCTGGAGATCAGCGTCACCGAGGACTTCACGCCGGATTTCGCCGACCTGTTCCCGCTGGACGGCGAGGAGGAGGACGGCGGGGCCGGCGCGGACTGGACGCTCACCCCGCGTACCGCCTGTCTGCTGCACGCCCAGCTGATCGGGCTCGCCGACGCCGCCTACGACGACTTCGACGAGCACGGGGACGAGCCGGTCGTCGAGGGCGAGGACACCGACTGGACGGTCTTCGCCCGGCTGCCCCAGCGCACCTGGCAGCTGCACCGGAGCTGGCGCCGCGCGATGGCCCGGGCCTTCGACGACCTGGCCGACGACCTCGCGCTCGGCGAGTGGCCGCTGCCGCGCTGCCTGGCCGAGGACATCGCGCTGCGGATGGCCCTGGTGGACGCCCGGGCGCTGCTCGGCGCGCAGCCCGAATCGGTGGCGGACATGATGGGCGACCTCCCGGCCGACCTCTACGACTACGACTGGGACGGCTGCCAGGACGAGCTGTTCGGCGTCTACGGGCCGGACGACGGCGATCCGGAGCTGGGGGCGGAGCAGCGGACGGAGGTGCTGCTCGCGGCCACCCACCCGGAGGGCTGGTTCCTGATGTACGAGGACGCGGAGGAGCGGGATCCGCAGCGCGGCTACCGGCGCTGACGGGCCCCGCTCGCGTTCGCCCCGGGTCCGTGCCGTACGGGGCGGACCCGGGGCGCCGGGGCGGGGCTGGCATCCTGGACGGGTGACTTCTGCTTCAGGTGCCCCGACTCCCACCCCCGAGAACCCCGCTCCCGTGGCCGGCCCCGTCGACCCTGCCGACCTCGTCGATCCCATCGACCCGGTCGAGCCGGTCGACGTCCAGGAACCCGAGGACCGTGACGCGCGGCCGCAGTACGTGCTGCCGCTGGTCGTCCGGCTGGAGCGGGCCACTCCGCCGGGCCGGACGGACGCGCTGGAGACCTCGGCGCGGGCGGTGCTCACGCTGCTGGCCGACCCGCGGGTGACCGGGGCGGACGGGGAGTGGGCGCAGCGGGTCGCCGCGTGGGAGGACGCCCGGATCCGCAAGGTGGTCCGGCGGGCGCGGGGCGGGGAGTGGCGGCGGGCGGGCGAACTGCCGGGCGTCACGGTGCACGGCCGGGAGGCGGAGGTGCGGGTGTTCCCGCCGATCCCGCTGGACGGCTGGCCCAAGGAGCTCGCCAAGCTCCAGGTGTCGGGGACGGACCTGGAGGAGACGACCGGGATCGGTGCTCCCGAGCCGGGCCTGCCGGTGCTCTGGCTGAACCCGGAACTGGAGATGAGCGCGGGCAAGACGATGGCCCAGACCGGGCACGCCGCCCAGCTCGGCTGGTGGCGGCTGGACGAGGCGCAGCGCAAGGAGTGGGCGGAGGCCGGCTTCCCGCTCGCGGTCCGGACGGCCTCGCCGGAGGAATGGGAGGAGCTCGTCCACAGCGGGCTCCCGGTGGTCCACGACGCGGGCTTCACCGAGATCGCCCCCGGGCCGACCGTCGCGCTCGAAGGCGGCGAGCGCTACTGCCCCACCCCGCGCCTTCGGCGCTCGTGAACGCACCGCGCTGACCCCGGCGGGGTGAGCGTCGGCCCGGTGTCCCCGGCCGGTGGAGCCCGACGGGCCGAATCCGCCCCCGACGGGCCGAACCCGCCTCCGGCGTGTCGCGGATCGCCGGGGCGGGCAGTCG
>NZ_JBHUAF010000589.1:0-3286 GCF_042789895.1 Kitasatospora sp. NPDC056783 | reverse complement strand
CCGGGTGCTCGGCGGCCCGCCAGGCGGCCGGACCTCCCATCAAACCGGTGGCGACAAGGGAGCCGACCGGAATTACTCATTGAGCCGGGCGAGTTGGGTATCGGGCCATCGACGCGGGCGTCGATACAGCCGGATCCCGTTGCGAGCGCCGGGGGGGCCGCACAAGGGGACTGCACAACTCGCGAATTCCCGCGCCTTCTTACGAGTGCGCGGTCGCCAGCGGAGAGCCGGCGGGTGTGTGCCGTTCGGGGAGCACCGCCAGGTCCATCTCGCCCGGCCCGCCGTCCACCGCCGAGGAGTCGAACGCCGCCGGTGTGGCGTCGGCCCCGCGGGAGCCGTGCCGGCCGTCGTACCGCAGGAAGTCCCGCAACCGGTCCGTACGCCGCGGGTGCCCCTTGATCAGCACCACGCCGTACAGGTTGTCGCCGTCCTCGCGCCAGCAGACCAGCGGGATGCGGTAGGTGTCGCCCTCCGGCGTCCCGAACACGGCCTCGTAGCCGTGGGCGTCCAACAGGGCCATCAGGAGCCCTCCTTGGGGCTCATGGCGAACAGGTGCCCGTAGTCGGTGATGCCGTGGGCGGTGTCGGCCGCGCCGGCGAGGTGGAGGGAGTGCCAGAGGATCACCTGGTTCGCGGTGACGACGTTGAAGCCGAGCTCGTCCTCCAGGGGCTTGATGGTGCCCACCGCCCGGATGCCGTTGCCGGCCACCAGGACGGCCTCCGGCCGGTGCGCGGCCACCGTGGTGCGGATCCATGCCGCCAGGTTGTCGGGCGTGATGGCCTTCTGGTCGGAGGGCAGTCCGCAGGGGCCGTGGTAGACGACGTCGTAGCCGAACTCCCGGAAGTAGTCGGCGCCTTGACCGGAGAGATCGTCGTCGAACCACGGCGGGTTGACCACCGCGATCCGGCGGGCGCCCAGGGCGTCGAACGCGACGCGGGCGGCCAGCGTCGTACCGGTGATCGGCAGCCCCCGGGTGACGGGCAGCAGCCGCTCGTACAGTTCCTTCTCCCCCTGGGCCTTCAGCGCGTAGCTGGAGGAGGTGAAGGCGAGGGTCAGGGCGTGCAGCGGGGAGGCCGCCAGTAGCTCCACGGCGTTGTCCAGGTGCGGGGCCTCGACGAACGTCAGGACCGGGTCGTACGGGATCTTCTCGTCCATCTCCCCGCCCGGACGCATGGCGGAGAAGTGGGTGCGCGATCCGTGGATGGACACCGACGCGGGGGCGATGGCCTGCAGTTCGGCCTCCGGGCCGACATCGGCGTGCGGTACGACGACGCCGATGCGGGTCGAGGCGTCCCATCCGTCGACGGGCGCGGGGGTGCTGGTCATGGGCTTCTCCTACCGGGTGAGCGCGGATTCGTCGGCCAGCCGGCCGCCGCCGACGGTGCCGGTGCCCCGGACGTCGAGGAACTTGGGGTGCTTGCGGCGCATGTTCTCGAGGACGAACTCGTAGGGGATGTCGTCGAAGGCTCCGTAGTCGGCGATGAACTCCATGGCGGCGCCCGCCCCGTGGGGGTGGTAGAGGCTGTCGTTGATTCCGTCGAACTCCAGGGCCTGCATGCCGTACAGCTTGCAGAGCAGCTTGTTGAACACCGGGGTGGCCTTGACCCATCTGCCGTCCAGGTTCACCTGGGTGAGCCCGTGGAAGAACACGTCGCCGCCGATGTACTCCAGCAGGCGGGGCGAGGCGAGGTGGTTGCGCACGTCGCCGTACACCAGGCGGGACGGGATGCCCAGGGCGCGCACGGCGGCCGCGTACAGCGCGGACTTGTGCAGGCAGAACCCGGACTGGGTGGTGGCGGTGTTCGAGGCCCTGAGACCCTCCGGGGAGAGGGGGGCGCCGTAGACCTCGTAGTCGACGCCGTCGCGCACCGCGTAGTACAGCTCGATCGCGTTGGTCCGCCGGTCCGCGGAACGGTCCTTGACGGCGTGGTCGATGAAGGCCTGCACCTCGTCGGTCTCGTAGTCGAGGAAGGCGGTGGGTCGCGTGAGTGGGGTCAGTTCGTCGTTCATGTCGGGATTCCTGTCCGCTCAGAGTCCAAGGAGCATGGCGATGCGGTTGCGCTGGATCTCGGAGGTGCCCGAGTAGATCGTTCCGGCGATCGAGTTGCGCAGGTCCCGCTCGATGCCGAACTCGGTGAGCACGCCCCGGCCGCCGTGGATCTGCACCGCGTCCAGCGCGGTCTGCAGGTTGGCCTCGGACACGATCGTCTTGGTGGCCGCGAGGTCGAGCGAGGCGTCCTGGTTGCGCTCGACCTTGGCACCGGTGTCGGTGAGCCACTTGCGGGCCGTCTCCACCCGCATCTTCATGTCCACGATCTTGTGGGAGACGCCCTGGTAGGAGCTGATGGGCTGGCCGAACTGACGGCGTTCCTTGGCGAAGGCGATGGTCTCCTCCAGGCGGCGGGTCATCTCGCCCAGGGTGATGGAGAAGCCGAAGAGGACCTCGCGCTTCATCACGTAGTCCAGGACGCGGAAGCCGGCGCCCTCCTGGCCGACCCGTTGGCTGACGGGAACGCGCAGTTCGTCGAAGGAGAGCCTGCCGACCGGGCTGGTGCGCAGGCCGATCTTGTCCATCGAGGGGCCCACGGTCAGGCCGGGGGTGCCGGCCTCGACGAGCAGGGTGGTGAGGCCGAAGGGGCCCGGCTTGCCGGTGCGGACGTACAGCAGGAACAGGTCGGCCACCGGGGCGTTGGTGATGAACATCTTGTCGCCGGTGACCACGTAGTGGTCCCCGTCGCGGCGGGCGACGGTGGACAGGTTCATCGCGTCCGAGCCACCGGACTGCTCGGTGATCGCGTGGGCGGTGATCGCCTCACCGGACATGATCTTCGGCAGGTACTTCTCCTTCAGTTCCTGGCTCGCGAACCGCTGGAGGGGCACGCCCACCGACACGATCTGGGTCGAGGCGGAGAAGGAGAGGCCGGCGTCGCGGGAGGTGTAGCCCAACCCCTCCAGGGCGCGCATCGTTTCGGTGAGACTGTGGCCGGCTCCGCCGAACTCCGGCGCGAAGTGGGTGCGCAGCAGACCGGTCTGCTGGAGGGCCTTCCACTTGTCGTGGGGGAACTCGCCCGCCGCGTCCAGCTCGCGAGTACCGGCGTTGAGCTGGTCGGCCCACGGGGCGGTGAGGTGAAAGAGGTCATCGGTCACGGGAGATCCTCGGGTTCATTCCAACGGTGGGATCGCGGCAGGAGCGGATCGGGGTCGTGCCGTGACGGCGTTCCACGGCACGGGCTGACGGCCACGGGCTCGGACGCTCACGCGGACCGGTGCGGTCAGGGCCCGGCCC